>JBDHTV010000001.1:0-37882 GCA_039808825.1 Bdellovibrionales bacterium
CGCCTGCTGGTGTTCGGCGCGGTGCATGGCGATGAGATTTGCGGGCCGATCGCCATCAACCGCATCATGCCGGAATTCGAGAGCGGCAAATACGCGCTCAAGCAAGGCCGCCTCACCTTCGTGCCGATCTGCAATCCGCGCGCTTATGAGCAGAATGTCCGCTATACTGAACGCAACCTGAACCGCAACCTGCTGCCGCAGGAAGTGCCGGATTGCTATGAAGCGGTGCTCGGCAATCTGCTCTGCCCGCTGATCCAGGATTGCGATGTTCTGCTCGACATCCATTCCTATCATGTCGGCGGCCCGGCCTTTATCTTCATCGATCCGGCGGACAAGCCCAATATCGCCTTTGCGACCGCGCTCGGCGCCGATACGGTCATCAGCAACTTTGCTGGAGCCATTAGCGCCACCGGGCGCAGCACGGGCGATGCCGCCAATTGGTCGATCGGCACCACCGAATATGCCCGCATGTTCGGCGCGATGTCCGTGACGCTCGAATGCGGTCAGCATCGCGCACCGGAAGCGCCGGAAATCGCTTATCAAGCCATTCTCGGTGCGCTGCGCCATCTCGATATGCTCGCCGGTTCGGCACCCGCTGCGGGCAAAACCCGCCATGTCGTGGTCGAAAGCGTCGTCTATCGCGATGACGAAGGTCATTTTGCCAAGCCGTGGCAGCATCTCGACAATATTCCGGCCAAGGCCGTCATCGCAACGCGCGCGAACGGCGAAGTGCTGTATGCGCCCAAGGACAGCGTCATCATCCTGCCCCGCGCCGATGCCGAAATGGGCGCCGAATGGTATTATCTAGGGCATGAAGCGCCGGTCTGATCCGGCCATTTTGCAGCAGCGAAAGGTCTGCCCCTGACCTGAAACACAATCTTATCAAACCGCTAGACGGCTACGCCGTCACCGCACGTTCTACTTCAAGGCCGGACGCTATAGCATTTTTTAGCAAGTGATTTTTTCCTACCAAATTATCCGAAAAGAGCTATTTTAAGCCCTATCGTTGGGCGGGCGTGCCGCCGCAGCAATCCGATAGTTTTTCCATGGGAACGGTCCTGCGCCAAGCGGACCGAAAGATGCAATGTCTCTGCAGCAACAAACCTTCCTATCCGCCGCCAATGCCGACTTCGTCGCCGAGCTTTATGCGCGCTATCGTGCCGAGCCCGCGAGCGTCGATGCCAGCTGGGCCGCCTTCTTCAACGATCTGCGCGACGACGAAAAAGTCCTGCTCGGCGAATTGCGCGGCGCCTCCTGGGCCCCCCGCCCGAGCAACAAGATCGTCGGCAGCACCTATAGCGACGAGCCAGCAAAGACCCCGGCAAAAGGCGCCAAGACCGATGGCAAGGCGACGGAAGCCAAGGCTGCTCCGGCGCCCGAGCAGCTGCGCGCGGCGACGCAGGACAGCCTGCGCGCCCTGATGCTGATCCGCTCGCATCGCGTGCGCGGCCATCTCACCGCCAATCTCGACCCGCTGGGCCTGATGCAGCGCGCCGGCAATGCCGAGCTGACTCCCGCCTATTATGGCTTCACTGAAGCGGATATGGACCGCCCGATTTTCATCGACGGCGTGCTCGGTTTCGAGACCGCGACGCTGCGCCAGATCATGGCGCGGCTGCAGGCCACCTATTGCGGTACGGTCGGCGTCGAGTTCATGCATATCCAGAGCCCGGAAGAAAAGCACTGGCTGCAGACCCGCGTCGAATCCGGCGCGCTGCAAAGTACGCTCAGCAAGGCGCAAAAGACCAAGCTGCTGCAACGGCTGATGGCAGGCGAAGGCTTCGAGAAATTCCTGCAGGTCAAGTTCACGGGCGTGAAGCGCTTCGGGCTTGAGGGCGGCGAAACGATGATCCCGGCGCTTGAAGCGATGATCGAGCGCGGCGCGGAGCTCGGCCTGCGCGAAATCGTGGTCGGCATGGCGCATCGCGGCCGTCTCAACGTCCTCACCAATATTCTCGGCAAGTCTTTCACCGCGATGTTCGCGGAATTCCAGGGCACCAGTGCCTACCCCGACAGCGTGCAGGGTTCAGGCGACGTAAAATATCATCTCGGCACCTCAACCGACCGCGAATTCGCGGGCCAGACCGTGCATTTGACCATGAACCCGAACCCGTCGCATCTCGAATGGGTCAACCCGGTCGTGGTCGGCCGCGTGCGCGCCAAGCAGCAGCAATTCTCCGGCAGCCACCGCACATCGGACGACGCGCGCGGCCAGGTCGCCGCGTTGCTCATCCATGGCGACGCCGCTTTCGCCGGTCAGGGCATTGTTCCGGAAACGCTGATGCTGTCCGAACTGCTCGGCTACCGCACCGGCGGCTCGCTGCATTTCGTCATCAACAATCAGGTCGGCTTCACCACCAGCCCGCAATATTCGCGGTCTGGCGTTTACTGCACCGATGTCGCCAAGATGGTGCAGGCGCCGATTCTGCATGTGAACGGCGACGATGTCGAAGCGGTGGCGCGCTGCGCCGTTCTGGCGATGGAATATCGCCAGCAATTCAACCGCGACGTCGTGGTGGATATGGTCTGCTATCGCCGCCATGGCCATAACGAGAGCGACGAGCCCGCTTTCACCCAGCCGCAGATGTATGCCGCGATCAAGCAGCATCCGACGATTTTCGAAGTCTATAGCAAGCAACTGATCGCCGAAGGTTCGATCACGGCGGCGGAAGCCGAGGCGGTGCAGAAGGACTTCATGAGCCGCATGGAAAAGGATTTCCAGGCCGCGACGACCTACAAGCCGAACAAGGCCGATTGGCTCGAAGGCAAATGGCAGGGGCTGGAAGCCGCGCAACGCGGGGAAGAAGCGCTGGTCCCGACCGGCGTCGCGTTAAAGACGCTGCAGGAAGTCGGCAAGGCCATCAGCAGCGTGCCGGACAGTTTCGCCATCAACCCCAAGATCGCCAAGCAGCTTGAAGCCAAGCGCGCGATGATCGAAACCGGCGAAGGCCTCGACTGGGCCACCGCCGAGGCGCTCGCCTTCGGCACGCTGTTGCTGGAGGATACGCATGTCCGCCTGTCCGGGCAGGATGTCGGCCGCGGCACCTTCTCGCATCGTCATGCCGTGCTTTACGATCAAAATACGGAAGAGAAATATCGCCCGCTCAGCAATATCCGCCCCGAGCAGGCCATCTTCGAAGTGCATGACAGCCCCTTGTCTGAAGCGGCGGTACTCGGTTTCGATTACGGCTTCTCGCTCGCCGAACCGCATGCGCTGGTCTGCTGGGAAGGCCAGTTCGGTGATTTCGTCAACGGCGCGCAGATCATCATCGACCAGTTCATCGCCTCGTCGGAATCCAAGTGGCTGCGCATGTCGGGCATCACGCTGCTGTTGCCGCACGGCTATGAAGGCCAAGGGCCGGAGCACAGCTCCTGCCGCATCGAGCGGTTCCTACAGCTCTGTGCCGAAGAGAACTGGCAGGTCGCAAACTGCACCACGCCCGCCAATTATTTCCACATCCTGCGCCGCCAGATGCGCCGCAAGTTCCGCAAGCCGCTCGTACTCGCGACGCCAAAATCGCTGCTGCGCCACAAGCTCTGCGTTTCCAAGCTCGCCGAGTTCGGGCCCAATACCGGCTTCCTGCGTGTGATCGGCGATACCACCGCCGGGCTGCAGCAAGGTCCACGCGTCAAGCGCGTTGTGCTCTGCAGCGGCAAGGTCTATTATGATCTCTTCGCTGCGCGCGAAGCGCAGAAGATTGACGATGTCGCCATTGTCCGCCTTGAGCAGTTCTATCCCTTCCCGCACAAGCTCCTCGCCCAGGAACTCGCACGCTATCCGAACGCCGATATCGTCTGGTGCCAGGAAGAGCCGGAGAACCAGGGCGGCTGGCAGTTCGTGGACCGCCGGATCGAAGCCGTGCTCACCGAACTTGGCGGCAAGGTCAAGCGTCCGGTCTATGTCGGTCGCGTGCCCGGCGCCGCGCCCGCCACCGGCTCGCTCAAGCGCCATAACAAGGAGCAGGAAGCGATCGTCAATCAGGCGCTCGGTGCCGCAACCGCGACCGCGCTGGCAGCCAATGGTTGACCGGCGCGCCGCTAAGTTCTAAGTCACAGGTCAAAGTTTTTGTTCAAAAATTCTCTCCGTTAAGAGGCCCGTCATGAGCACGCAAATCATCGTCCCACCCATGGGTGAATCCGTCAGCGAAGCCACCGTCGCCAAATGGCTGAAGCAGGTGGGCGACAGCGTGAAGGTGGATGAGCCGTTGGTCGAGCTGGAAACCGACAAGGTGACGCTGGAAGTCAACGCGGCGGTCGCCGGCGTGATCAGCGCCATCAAGGCCCCGGCGGGCAGCAATGTTGCCGTCGGCGCCATTCTCGGCGAAATCGGCGGCACAGCCGCCGGTGCCGCTCCGGCTGCCAAGGCCGCACCTGCCGCGGAACCGGCCAAGACGGCAGCACCGGCGCAAGCCGCCGCGACGCCGTTCGTCATGCCTGCCGCGCAAAAGCTGGCCGCCGAAAGCGGCGTGAACCCTTATGCCATCAGCGGGTCCGGCCTCAATGGCCGCGTCCTGAAGGAAGATGTGCAGGCCGCGGCAAGCGGCAAATCCGCCGCCCCGGCGGCGGCCCCCGCGGCTGCTCCGGCTCCTGCCGCCAAGGCCCCGGCGGCCCCCTCTGGCCCGCGCGCACGCGGCGACCGCGAAGAACGCGTCCGCATGACCCGTCTGCGTCAACGTATTGCCGAGCGGCTCAAGGATGCGCAGAACACCGCCGCGATGCTCACGACCTTCAATGAAATCGACATGACGAACGTCATTGCGCTGCGCAACCAGCACAAGGACAATTTCGAGAAGAAGCACGGCGTCAAACTCGGCTTCATGAGCTTTTTCGTCAAGGCCTGTATCGTGGCGCTCAAGGAGCTGCCCGCGGTCAATGCCGAAATTGACGGCGATGATCTCGTTTACAAGAACTATTACGATATCGGCGTCGCCGTCGGCACGCCGCAAGGCCTCGTCGTGCCCGTGGTGCGCGATGCCGACCAGCTGAGCTTCGCCGCGACCGAAAAGACGATCGGCGATCTCGGCAAGAAGGCGCGCGACGGCAAGCTCAGCATGGCCGAGTTGACCGGCGGCAGCTTCACCATCACCAATGGCGGCGTCTATGGTTCACTGATGAGCACGCCGATCCTGAACCCGCCGCAATCCGGCATTCTCGGCATGCACGCCACCAAGGAGCGCGTCGTCGCCGTCAACGGCAAGATTGAAATCCGCCCGATGATGTATGTTGCCCTGTCTTATGACCATCGCATCATCGACGGACGCGAAGCCGTGACCTTCCTGGTGCGCGTCAAGGAATGCATCGAGAATCCGGAACGCATCTTGCTTGATGTCTAAGCGCGTGCTGATGGGATAACCAGCCATGCCGTCCAAGTTTCGTCTGCCGCTCTTCTGCCTTGCTGCCCTGCTGGTCGGCCTGTCGGATATGGCGGCAGCGCGCATGGCGGCACCGCGTAACGGCCTGAGCAGTTACGAAGCCAGCATCGACCGTTCCTGCCAGACGGACGCCGATTGCACGGTCAAGGATGTCCATAATTGCTGCGGCTATTATCCGGCCTGCGTGAACAAGGATGCCAAGACCGATCCCGCGCTGGTGCAGCAGCTCTGCGCCAAAGAAGGTATGGCCGGTGTCTGCGGCTTTCCCGCCATCAGCAGCTGTGGTTGCGTCGCTCACGCTTGTCAGCCGGCCGGCAATGGCAGCCCGATGGCACCGGTTGCCCAATAGTTTGTTTCATAACTTCATAACGCCAAGGTAAAGAACATGTCCGAACAGAATTTCGATCTCGTCGTCATCGGCGCCGGCCCCGGTGGTTACGTTGCCGCCATCCGCGCTGCCCAGCTCGGCATGAAGGTCGCTTGTGTCGAATCGCGCGCCACGCTCGGCGGCACCTGTCTCAATGTCGGCTGCATCCCCTCCAAGGCGCTGCTCACCAGCTCCGAGAAATATGCCGAAGCGCGCGACCATTTTGCCCAGCACGGCATCAAGGTCGGGACGCTGAGCTTCGACCTCAAGGGCATGATGGAGCACAAGAACAAGGTGGTGAAGGACAACACCGCGGGGATCGAGTTCCTGTTCAAGAAGAACAAAATCACCCGCTTCACCGGACGCGGCACGATTACGGCGCCCGGCCAGATCATGGTGCGCGGCGAAGGCGGCACGCAGGCGCTCAAGGCCAAACATATCCTGATCGCGACGGGTTCGGAATCCACACCGCTGCCCGGCATCGTGGTGGACGAAAAGCGTATCGTCACTTCGACCGGCGCACTTGAGCTTGCCGTCGTACCCAAGACCATGGTCGTGATCGGCGGCGGCGTGATCGGGCTTGAAATCGGCTCGGTCTGGCAACGGCTCGGCACGCAGGTCACCGTGGTCGAATTCGCCGACCGCATCCTGCCGACGATGGATGCCGAAGTCTCGAAGCATATGCAGCGCATTCTCGGCAAGCAGGGCATGCAGTTCAAGCTCGCGAGCAAGGTCACGAGCGCGATTGCCGGTGCGCATGATGTCGGACTGACGCTCGAAGCCGCGGCGGGCGGCAATCATGAGACGATGATTGCCGATATCGTCCTCGTCGCCGTGGGCCGCCGCCCCTTTACCGAAGGGCTGGGGCTGGAAACGGTCGGCGTCGCGCTCGACGAGCGCAAGCGCATCAAAACCGACGCGCATTTCGCCACCAATGTGCCGGGCATCTATGCCATCGGCGACGTCATCGCCGGACCGATGCTGGCCCACAAGGCGGAAGAGGAAGGCGTGGTTTGCGTCGAGATGATCGCGGGTCAGAAGCCGCACCTCAATTACGACGCGATCCCCGGCGTGGTCTATACCTGGCCGGAAGTCGGCAGCGTCGGCAAGACGGAGGAAGAGCTCAAGAAAGCCGGAATCGCCTACAAGACCGGTAAGTTCCCCTTCTCGGCCAATGGCCGCGCCCGCGCGATGGGCGACAGCGAAGGCTTCGTCAAGATCCTGGCCGATGCAAAGACCGACCGGGTGCTTGGCGCGCATATCATCGGACCCGATGCCGGCACGCTAATCGCCGAAGTCGCGATGGCGATTGAATTCGGCGCCAGCGCCGAAGATATTGCGCGCACCTGCCATGCCCATCCGACGCTCAACGAGGCGGTCAAGGAAGCGGCGTTGGCGGCAGATGGCCGTGCCGTGCATATCTGAGCGACTTACTTTTCCGGCACGCCGAAAATGACGGGACGCGGCCCGACAAAGGCCGCCGGACGTACGGCTTGCGGATTGGACAATAGCTTCGGATCAAAGCCGGCAGGTTTGCCCACCGCTGCTTCACGTTGCTTGCTGGCGGCCTGCGCCAAGGCAATATCCGCTGTCTGCTTGCCGTTATAATCATGATAGGCCGTACCGGGCTCGCGGCTATGATCGGTCAGGAAAACGACCTTGCCGGGTTCAAAACGCACAGCCAGCATCTTGCCAAGCAAAATGTGATGCTCTTTCTGCGCGGCGAGTATCCGCTCGGCCTGCGCTTCCGTAATTGTCTTGCCTTTTGCAAAAGGCTGGTGAGCCTGCGCCTGATTATAGAGCGCCTGCAGTACCAGCGCAGGGCGCGTGTCACCAATCGCTATGCCACCAGGTTCAACCATATCGCGCATGATGATGGCCTATTCCGGATCGATCATTGGAATGATGACAACGCCGCGCTCGCCTTCAGGCCCGCGGCGTGGACGGTGTGGCCCGCCGCTCGGATCATCGCCGGACGGCGGGTAATATGGCATGGGCGCGGGCAACGGAATCTGCGGCGCATCGCGATCACGCCGACGCTGGCCCTTGTCAGGGATGGGGAACCAACCGCCTTTGGGAATTTCAATATCAAACTTGCCTGGCATGTCATTCCTCCCCCGTTGCGCCGAACAGGAAAAGGCTAGCACGAAGCGCCGCAAGTAAAAGCGGATTATGCACTAAAGGTTAATAACCAGCGTTATGACTGCAGCAGGCTCTGCCCGTCCATCGCCGCCGGTTGCGGCAGACCGAGCAGAGCGAGCAAGGTCGGCGCGACATCGGCGAGCTTGCCATCCGCCAGCCCAGTCACGCCAGCCGGGGCCCCCGCCAGGAACATCGGCACCCGGTTCAACGTATGGGCCGTATGCGGCCCTTTGGTGACCGGGTCAACCATCATTTCACAATTGCCGTGGTCGGCAGTGACGAAAATGGCTCCACCCTGACGTCTGACCGCCGCAACCAGCGCACCAAGCCCCTGATCAACCGCCTCGACCGCCTTGATCGCCGCCGCCAGGATGCCGCTATGCCCCACCATGTCGCAATTGGCGTAATTGATGACGATAAGGTCAAACTTGCCGCTATCGACCGCCGCGACGACTTGCGCCGTGACTTCCGCCGCCGACATTTCCGGTTGCAAATCATAGGTCGCGACCTTGGGCGAAGGTACGAGAATGCGTTCTTCACCGGGATAAACGGCCTCAAGGCCGCCATTGAAGAAGAACGTCACATGCGGATATTTCTCGGTTTCCGCGATGCGCAGCTGCTTGAGCCCGGCGCGTGCCACGATCTCGCCGAGACCGTCGCGGATATCCTTCGGCGGAAACAAGGTTGTCAGGAAGGCGTTAAGCGCTGCGGAATATTCGACCATGCCGACGGCAGCCGCGAACCTGACCACACGCCCGCGCTTGAAACCATCGAATGCCGGGTCAAGCACGGCGGTCAGGATTTCGCGCGCCCGATCGGCCCGGAAATTAGCGCACAAAATGGCGTCACCGTCCTTCATGCCCTGATAATCCGGCATGGTCAGCGGCGGCATGAACTCATCGCCGGTCCCGGCTTTGTAATGTTCGCGCAACACCGCGATCGGGTCGACCACGCGTACGCCGCGCGCATCGACGAGCAGGTCATAAGCCTGCTGCACGCGCTCCCAGCGCTTGTCGCGGTCCATCGCGAAATAACGTCCGCACAGGGTTGCAAGTCGCACGCCGGGCAACGCGCCGATAGCATTGATAACCTCAGGCAAAACCTCCGCTGCCTGCTGCGGCGGCACGTCACGGCCATCGAGCCAGACATGAAAAGCAACCGGCACGCCGGCGGCGCTCAGAATCTGGGCCAGCGTCAGCATATGCGCCTGGTGGGCGTGTACGCCGCCTGGCGACGTCAGGCCAAGCAAATGACAGGTGCCGCCCGACTGCTTGAGTTTATCGATCAACGCATGCAGCGCCGGATTACGTGCCAGTTCGCCACTCGCAATCGCGCGATCGATCATCGGCAAATCCTGGAACACCACCCGGCCCGCGCCAAGGTTCATGTGTCCGACTTCGGAGTTGCCCATCTGCCCCTTGGGCAAGCCGACCTGCTCTTCGCAGGCATCGAGGAAACCGCGCGGGCAGCTCGCCCACAGCGCATCGAAATTAGGTTTATGCGCCAGGGCGACGGCGTTATTGTCCGTCTCTGTTCGCCAACCAAACCCATCGAGAATACATAACACAACCGGTTTCATGCCTGCCCCTCATCCAATCAGTATCGAGCAAATTTATAACAAGCAGACCTGATGGTCAAAGTTGCTCATTGGCCCTCTGGCACCAGTATGGCTAGGGCAAGATTTTGGGGTTTGCCGCCAAAATTGAGCGTTACGCGGGTTCGGCTTATGACCTTACCGTAACGCAAAGCAAAATACTGCTCATCCGGATTATTGTCTTCATCCCAAATCACCACGGCGCCTTCCTGCTGTATCCGGAATGCCGAGACCCAGGGGCTCAGACTGATTTCTCCCATGTTGGATACTTGCGGCCGGAAACGACTGTACCAAGCCGCGTTGCCGCCGAACCAGTTATCACTCATCACCACGTTGAGCGGCAAACGCCAGCCTTGCTTCATCCATAGATCGTCAGCCGCGCGCGCCAGCTCCCGCCCGGGGAAATTTGTGCGCCAGCAAGGAAAACCAAAGGGCGCACTGAATCGAGCCCCAATCACCAGGCAAAGCGGAACAACCGCCAGCGCCACCCCATACAACAAGCTTGCTTTACGGCTTCTGTCCCAGCTTGGCTGCCAGCGCAAAGCGCACCACAGGCCGATGAAAGGCCACAAGGACATACCCCACATGTCACGCGGCTTGCCTCCAAGCACCAAAGCCGCGAGCAGCATGACGGCCAGCGGCACCCAACACAGCATGGTCAGATAACGCGTGCCAGGCGACGGCAGAACCGGCCGCGGGTTGCGGGCCAGCCAGCACAGCAACGCCACGGGCGAGACGATGAGCAACTGATTGAGCCCAAACAGGCCGACATAAAGCATTGTCTGCCAGAAATGCTCGACCGGTATGGCGCGCGACTCGGCATAAGCCAGCGGCAACCAGTTCGACTCCACGAGCCAGATAAAATGCGGCAGGAAAATCAGCGCGGCTACCAACCCGCCGAGCCACGGGCCTGGCGTATAGAGCACGCGCCGCGCCACCGGCTCACAGAGCAGAAAGAGCGGGAAACTCAACAACAACAGGGCAAAGCTGTATTTGCCCAACATGCCCAGCGCGGCGCATAGACCGAATAACGCCCAATCCCACCAGCGCCCCTCCGTACACCCGCGCCAGAAAAACAGGCCACATAAGGCATAGAGCGGGATTTGCACGACATTCGGGTTAAATTCAGTAAAAGCGATGGTGAAATAGAGACAGCCGGACATCGCCATCAGCCCGACGCTGACGGCGCTTATCGGCAACAGCATTTTACCCAGTTGCCACAGGGCAGCATAGGTCAGAACCAGCGCGCAGCCGCCCAGCGCATAGATGCCGAGATCGCTCTGACCGCCGAGGATCGCAGCGCATTCGAGCAGCCACGCCTGCAACGGCGGATGCTTATAGGTGCCGATCGGCCAGGCATGGCCCCAGGCTAACCCCTCGATCGTATCAAGCGGCAGATTCTGGAAAACCAACGCGGGCAGCAGCGTCCACAACAGCCCCTGCCCGACCGCATGCAACCAGAAGCGCTGCGCGTCAGTCAGGCTGATGGTCATCCGGGAATCCTTCGCGCGCGGCAATGAGATAAAGCGGCCGCGCCTTGACCTCGTTGAACACGCGGCCAAGATATTCGCCAATGACGCCAAGACTGATGAGCTGGATGCCGCCCATGAACAAGACCGCCACCATCAAAGAGGCGAAGCCCGGCACATCGACGCCGTAAATCATGGTATCGACGATGAGATAGGCGCCATACACCAACGCGAACAGTGAGAAGCCCACGCCGAAGGCCGACCACACCTTGAGCGGCACGTTACTGAAGGCGGTAATGCCGAGCACGGCGAAGCCGATCAGGCGCAAAATGGGGAATTGGCTGCGGCCATGCAGCCGCGGCGCGATTGCGACCGGCACCGTGACGCGCTTGAAGCCAACCCAGCTGACCACGCCCTTCATATAGCGGTTGCGCTCCGGCAGCTGCAGGATGGCCTGCACCACACGCCGATCATAAAGATTGAAATCGCCGAGCCCCACCGGAATATCGATCTCGCTCATACGCGACATGAAATAATAATAGGCCCGCGTCAGCGCCCGGCGTAGCGGATGGTCGTGCTCGCGGCCTTGCCGCAGCGTCATCACGATCTCGCCCCCCTCCCGCCAAGCCGCCAGCATACCGCGGATGGTTTCCGGCGGGTGCTGCAAATCGCAATCGAGCGTGACCACGCATTGCCCGCTCGCCGCTTCGAGCCCGCAATTGAGCGCCGCTTCCTTGCCGAAGTTGCGCGACAGACGAATCAGCCGCAGGGCCGGATAACGCGTGCGCAAATCCTGCATCACCGCCCAGCTATTGTCGGTCGAGCCGTCATCGATGGCGATCACCTCGTATGACACCCCGTCCGGCGCAAGAACGGCGTGGATTCGGGCGAGTATTTCGGGCAGATTAAGAGCCTCGTTGCGGGCAGGCAGCACCACAGACAAGACAGGGGCGGAATGGGTCATGCAAGGCACGGCATTGTTAAGACAGTCCACAAATTAGGCCGGGCGACCCCTTGATGCAAATGGAAGATTCAGCCCTGAAAGCGATTGTCGTCTGCGCCGACGATTTTGGCCTCGACAGCGGCATCAGCCAAAGCATCCTCCACCTCGTCGAACAGCGCCGGATCAGCGCCGTCAGCTGCATGGTCAACGGCAAGGATTGGGAAAAATCGGCCCGGCATCTGCGCGCGTTCCGCGACGAGATCGATATCGGGTTGCACCTGACTCTGACCGAACTGACCCCGCTCACCCAAATGTTCCGGCTCGCGCCGGAAGGGCAGCTGCCGCTGCTCGGCAGCCTGCTCCGGCAAACGTTCCTGCGCCAGCTCGACGCGCAGGAAATTGCCTATGAAGCCCGTCAGCAGGTCGAGGCTTTTGTCGCCGGGATCGGCAAGCCGCCGAGCCATATCGACGGCCACCAGCATGTCCACGTCTTTCCTGTCATTCGCGAAGCCGTGCTGACGCTGGCGGCAGAATGCGACAGCTATGTCAGGCTCTGCACCACGCCGTGGCAGGCTCAGCGTGCCGGATTGGCGACGCCGGGCAAGGCAATGGTCATCAATATCATGGCGCGCGGCTTTAACCAGCAGCTGCTGGAACGGCAATTCCGTCACAACCCGCAATTTTTCGGGCTGCATGCGTTCAATCCGGAAGCGCCGGTCGAGCCGTTGTACCGCGATTGGCTTGCCGCGGCCGACACCGGCTGCCTGATCAACTGCCATCCCAGCACGGGCCTGTTTCTCGAAGATCCGTTGGCCAGCTGGCGGCAATATGAGCACGGCTTCCTCGCCGGGCCGGCCTGGCCGGAGCTGCTCGCCGCACAGGGCTGCCGCCTCACCCGCCTGCCCTATACGCTTTAAGGCCCGGCAACTTAAAGTTTTGTGCCGTTCACCATAGTCCGATATATTTCCGACACATTCAGACCTTAAAGCGTGTCATGGCCAAATCCTGGACCCAAAAACTGAAGGCCCGTCTGGCCAGCTTCCTGCCCGGCAGCAAGAGCAAAGGCGGGCGTCGCGTCAAGCTCAAGCGCCGCCAGCCGCTCGATTGGGGCTGGGTGGCACGCGCCATGATTCTCTGCACCATCTGGGGCGGCGTTGCGCTCGTCACCATCGTCGGCTGGTATGCTTATGACCTGCCTGATATTCACGAAATCGAAGGCCGAACCCGCAAACCCTCGATCACCGTTCTGGCCGAAGACGGCACCCGCATCGCCCGCTTCGGCGATTTTTTCGGCGCGCAAGTCCATGTCCGCGCCATGCCGAAATCGTTGGTTAACGCCGTGGTCGCGGTCGAAGACCGGCGTTTCTACCAGCATTTCGGCGTCGATCCGCTCGGCCTGCTGCGCGCCATTTATGTCAATATCCGCGCCGGGCATATGGTGCAAGGCGGCTCCACCATCACCCAGCAGCTGGCCAAGAATTTGTTCCTGACACCGGACCGCACTTTGCGCCGCAAGATTCAGGAGATGCTGCTCGCCTTCTGGCTTGAGCACGAATATAGCAAGGATCAGATTCTGACCGCTTATCTCAATCGCGTTTATCTCGGCGCCGGGTCCTTCGGCGTCAATGCCGCGGCAGAGACCTACTTCGCCAAACCGCTGCCGCGTCTGACTTTGTTCGAATCCGCCGTCATCGCCGGACTGCTCAAGGCTCCGAGCAAATACGCCCCGACCAACGACCCCGAGGCGGCACGCGACCGCGCCAGCGTCGTGCTCAGTACGATGGTCGATGCTGGCTATATCACCGAGGCCGAACGCCAACAGGCGCTCGCCACCGCGAGCAAATCAGTCGCACAGCAACAGAAATATGACGGGCGCTATTTCGCGGCCTGGATCGCCGGTCAGGCCCAACAATATGCGCAGACGCTGGGTCAGGATCTTGTCGTCAGCACGACGCTTGACCCGAAGCTGCAGCAGGCCGCAGAACGTTCTCTCGACAAGGCGCTGGCTGACGCCGCGCGCAAGAAACAGAACACCGAACAAGCGGCCCTGCTCTCGCTGAGCCCGGACGGTGCGATCCGTGCCTATGTCGGCGGCGCCGATTTCGACGATAGCTCCTACGACCGGGTGAGCAGCGCGCGCCGCCAGCCCGGCTCATCCTTCAAGCCATTCGTATTTCTTGCCGCCATTCTCGACGGGCTGACCCCGGGTTCGACCGTCTATGACGGCCCCATCGATATCGGCGATTACGCGCCCGACAACTACAAGGGAAAGTATTACGGCGAAACGACGGCGCGCGAGGCGCTGGCCCATTCGATGAACTCCGTCGCCGTCAAGCTGATCCAGGAGCATGGCGTGGACAAAGTGCGCCGCATCGCGCGCAAGCTCGGAATCGCCAGCCCGCTCGGGCAGGATCTCTCGCTCGCTCTCGGCACCAGCGAGGTTTCGCTCTACGAGATGACGGGCGCCTACGCCGCCATCGCCGCGGGTGGTCAGGCCGTCTCGCCCTACGCCATCAAGGAAATTCGCACCCGCGACGGCGTCGTGATCTATCGCCGGACCAATGTCGCGCTGCCGCGCCTCGTCGAAGCCGAAGCCGTCGGCACACTCGTCGATATGATGCAGAGCGTGCTGGCCAGCGGCGGCACCGGCGCGGGCGCCGCCATTGGCCGTCCCGCCGCGGGCAAGACCGGTACGACCCAAAGCTACCACGATGCCTGGTTCGTCGGCTTCACCGCCGATTACATTACGGGCGTGTGGTGCGGCAACGACGACAACCATGCCATGAACAAGATCACCGGCGGCACCATCCCGGCCCGCATCTGGCATGATTTCATGCAGACCGCGGAAAGCGGCCTGCCGGTGCGCGACTTGCCCGCGCTGGATCATACCGGGGGATTCTGGACCGCACGCACTCCCGGCACGAGCGATAGCGAACACAAACCGACCGCGACCAACGGCCCGGTACTCGACGCCGTGGACAGTGTCGGCGATTTGATTAGCCGTTTGTTGGGTGGTAGATAGTCGCGCATGGCCGTTTACACCCAAATCACCCAGCCACAGCTGGCAGACTATCTGCATGCATTCGCCCTGCCGCCGCTCGCCGGTTTTTCCGGCATTGCTGCAGGCGTTTCGAACACAAATTATCTGGTGAACTTCACCGATGGGCAGAAGCTGATCCTGACCTTATTCGAGGATCGCACGCCGTGGAACGATCTGCCCTATTTCATGGCGCTGATGGAGCATCTCGCCGCGCTCGGCATTCCTTGCCCGCGCCCGGTGCGCACACGCGACGGCGACGCGTTGCACGATATCGCCGCACATCCCGCTGCGATGGTCAGTTTTCTGCCCGGCGCCTCGATCACGCAGCCGGAAGCGCGGCATTGCGCTGAAATGGGCACGCTGCTTGGCCGCATGCATCGCGCCGTCGTCGATTTTCCGGTGACGCGGCGTAATAGCATGGGGCCTGAGGTCTGGTGCGATTTGCTCGCGCGCAGCGCCGACGGCACGCAGACGACCGCCGACATTATCCATCACGCCGAACAGGTCCGCGCGCAATGGCCGCATGATTTGCCGCAGGGCGCGATCCATGCCGACCTGTTCCCGGACAATGTCTTTTTTACCGCGGACCGTCTGACCGGCGTCATCGATTTCTATTTCGCCTGCCATGACCATCTCGCCTATGACCTTGCCATCGCGCTCAACGCCTGGTGCGTCGATAAGCAAGGCCAGCTGCAAAACAGCCTGGCCCGCTCGCTGCTCCATGCCTATCAGGCCGAGCGCCCCTTGACCGCCGCCGAAATCGGCGCGATGCCGCTGTTGTTACAGGGGGCGGCCTTGCGCTTCCTCGCGAGCCGCCAATATGACTGGGTCAACCGCCCGCCGGACGCGTTACTGACGCCGAAGGATCCGCAGGAATACCGCCGCATTCTGGCTTTCCATATCGAAAATCCGCTGCTGTTCCCGGACCTGCTGCCATGACGGGAACCTTGATCGAGATTTTCACCGACGGCGCCTGCAGCGGCAACCCGGGGCCCGGCGGCTGGGGCGCCTTGCTGCGCTGGAAGGATCAGGAAAAAGAGCTCTCGGGCTACGAAAAGGAAACGACCAATAACCGCATGGAGTTGATGGCGGCGATCATGGCGCTTGAAAGCCTGAAACGCGCCGCAACCATCAAGCTTTATACCGATAGCAACTATCTCAAAGACGGTATCACCAAATGGCTGCCTGGCTGGCAAAAGCGCGGCTGGAAAACCGCCGATAACCAACCGGTCAAGAACAAGGATCTCTGGCAGCGGCTGCAGCAGGCGGCGACACCGCATCAAATCGATTATATCTGGGTGCGCGGCCATGACGGCCACGTCGAGAATGAACGCGTTGATGCGTTGGCCCGCGCCGCGATCAAGGAAGCGCAAAACGCGCGCCGGGGCTAATTACTTTCCCAGTCTTCCGGCGGGCCGAGAACTTTAATCGCCGTACCGAAGATATGCGTTTCATAAACGGGCACATAGAGCATCTGCCTCTGCTGCACCGTATAACGCAGCACCTGATACTGCGCATGGATGATGGCATCGGCGCCGATGCTGAAGGCCAGCTCCTGCATCTGCTCAATCGCGCGCCGCGTCGCTTCATCGGGATCGATAAGCTGGTTGCCGCCAAACTCGGCGTAGCCGATGGTGCGTACCGTATCAAGCACGGCGTAGCGATATTTGACCTCGCCGCTGATGATGCGGATGCCGCGCACCTGCTGCTCGCGCTCGGCTTCCATGGCCTGCGCCCGTGCGGCTTCTTCCTGCTTGGTCCGTTCGGCACGCTCATATTCAGCGCGCGCTTTTTCGCGTTCCTCACGGGCCTTGCGCATCTTGTCTTTCATCGAGCCCAGCATGGCCGCACCCACTCAATGTTCCATTGATGACTATACCATACCGATTGCTTGCCAAATACTTACCGGCGCGGCCCCGGCCGCCCGCAGATGCCGCAGCGTAACCGACTGGTCACGCTTGGCATAGCGGCGGCCTGCGCTATCGGTCAGCAACCTGTGGTGATGATAAGCCGGAACCGGCAAGCCGAGCAAGGCCTGCAACAACCGGTGGACATCCGTGGCGCGCAGCAGGTCTGTCCCGCGCGTAACGAGCGTCACCCCCTGCGCCGCGTCGTCCACCACGACAGCCAGATGATATGCCGCCGGCGTTTCCTTGCGCGCCAGCACGATATCGCCAAAATCCTCGGGCCGTGCCTGTTGTGCCCCATGCGCGGCGTCGTGCCAGGCCAGCGGCCCGGCCTGTCGTGCCGCTGCAACCATATCGAGGCGCCAGCAATAGCTGGCTCCAGCCATCATGCGCGCCTGCCGCTCATCCGGACTGAGCCCGTGGCAGAGGCGCGGATAGCGCGCCCCCTCCGGCCCATGCGGCGCATGCCCAGCGGCGGCAATTTCGTCGGCAATTGCCTTGCGGGTACAGAAACAAGGATAGAGCAGCCCCCTCTCGCGCAGCTGCGCCAATGCGGCAGCATAGGCGGGGAAATTCTGCGATTGCCGCAACACCGGCTCTTCCCAGCGCAGGCCGAGCCAGTGCAAATCCTCGAAGATCGCCGTGATGAATTCCGCATGGCACCGCGTCGGGTCGATATCCTCGATCCGCAACAGGAACCGCCCACCCTCTCCCGCCTGCTGCGCCGCGAATGCCGCGGCATAGGCATGGCCGAGATGCAGATAGCCGGTCGGGCTCGGGGCAAAGCGCGTCACCGGCATAGTCATTCCATCGCGGCGATTTTCTGCAGCACGCCGTGCGCCAGTTCCTGCTCCGGCTGTAAGGAAAGCGCCTGCCGCGCATCCTTCTTCGCTTGCGCGGGAATATTGAGCTTGAGCCAGCAATCGGCGCGCAGCGCCAGCGCATTGGCGTCGTTGGGCGCAAGCCGCAGCGCGTAGTCAAGCTCGCGTTTTGCCTCCCAGAATTGTTCGGACTGCATCAGCACGGTCGCGTGGTCCTGCCAGGCTACCGGGTCTTTCGGCGTCAATTTAATCACGCGCGCGAAGGCAGCCCCGGCTGACTTCAGATCATTCGCGCGCATGGCGGCCCAACCCGCCTTGCCATAGGCGCGCGCCGCTTCGGCAGGCTGCGCCTGTTGCGCCGCCAGCTGCAGGAAATATGTGGCGGCCTCATGGTAAGCGCCGATATTGAATTCCGCCGTCGCCGCGCACAGCAAAGCTGCCGCATCCCGCGGATTGGCCTTCAGTCGCGCACCAGCCTGCGCCAACGCATGATCGGGCGTCGGCTCGACCTGTTTGAGGCAATCGTCGGGTTCGGCTCGTGCCGGAGCCGCAAAAAGCAGGAACAATCCCAGCAATGCCCGGGCCGCCTTGCGCGCGCCGGATAAAGCTTCTAGCCTGTTTGTCATGTCGCGTATTTTCATCTTCGGCCTCGGTTATAGCGCATTGGCGCTCGCAGGGCAGCTGCGAAGTTTAGGCTGGGACGTCGCTGGCACAGCGCGCCGCCCGGACAAGATCGCCGATTTACGCCAGCTCGGCTTTACCGTCTACCCTTTCAGCCGCACCACGCCGCTTGGCGTCGGTACCGCCGCGCTCGCCGATTTTCCTTATATCCTCCATTCCGTGCCGCCCGACGATCTCGGCGACCCGGTTTACGATCTGCATAGCTGCGATATCGTCAACCAGAACCCGAATAGCCGTTGGGTCGGCTATCTTTCGACCACCGGCGTTTATGGCGACCATCTGGGCGCGCGGGTCACTGAGACTTCGACCTGCGCGCCCACCAATCCGCGCACGGCCATGCGTGCCAAGATCGAACGGCGATGGCTAGAGCTGCAGGAACGCTGCGGCGTTCCGGTGCATATTTTCCGACTGGCTGGTATTTACGGTCCCGGCCGCAACGCGTTGCGCGACCTGCAGCGCGGCCAGGCCGTCCCCATCGTCAAACCGGGGCACCGCTTCAACCGGATTCATGTCGAGGATATCGCGCAAAGTTTGCTGGCCTCGATGCATAAGCCCGCGCCCGGCAACATCTATAATCTGGCCGACGACGAACCGGCGGACAGCGCCACCGTCGTGCGCCACGCCGCCGGGTTGCTTGGCTTGCAGCCCCCCACTCCCGTCGATTTTGCGGCCGCCAATCTCTCGCCGCAAGCGCATAGCTTTTATGCCGACAATAAAATCGTCGATAATACGAAGCTCAAGCAGGAACTGGGCGTTCGGCTCAAATATCCGAGTTACCGCGAAGGGCTGCAAGCCCTGCTGGCAACGGAAGCACGTCGCAACTAAAGCGTTTTTCCCTTACGCGTAACCCAAAATTCCGGATATATTGCAATATAAGAAAAAGCAGGACTACCACATGCAAGATAAGGTTTTAGTACGCTACGGCGTTGTTGATATTTTGCGCATCGAGCATGACAAAATAAGGCTTACGCTCGCGGGAAAAATTATTATCGTGCCGCATGAAAGGTTCAAAGGCAGTAATGGCGTCTGGGGCACTGCCTATGACTTGACCAATGCTTTTTATGAGACGGACCATACCCGTCTTTCCGCTGAAACGCGGGCCGTATTGCAGGAAAATATCCGGCTAGGCCACCACGAAACACCTTGTATGTTCGAATAACCATGCTGCCAAACCAACCTCAGGCGATCAGGCGTTTGGTGCGTGATAAAGCGCAAACCGATGCCCGCAATATTAGCGTCGTTTATTCCGGCCCACAGAATCTCGGTCGCGCTCTTGCCGCCGATCTGGCTGACGATGACCCCACGAAAAACAACCATGCCCGGGCCAAGCATTTTGCTCATGCGACCGGCGCGAATATTATTGATCGCACTACGGCGGGCAGAATGCTCGTTAATCACAGCAGCGATGTGTATGTCTTATTGAGCGAAGCACGTAAAGCCGAGACCGATGCGCGTTTCCCCGATAGGAGTGATCCCGCCTACAACACGGCGTTACAACGTGCAATTGACCACGGACGGCATCAGGCGAACTGTATTTTCAGTCTGATATCGCGTGAAATGTGCACCACGTTGAGCGGAGCAGTTCGTACTTTTGTTTGTGGAGCAGGCGCCGACCGGGTATTTCGGCAAGACGAACTCGAATCGTTGATGCAGAATCGCGATATCACCAGTATCAATGGCGTGGAACGTCAACGTTTTGAAAAAGTCTATCATGCGGAGCGCATCGCCGCACGGCGGAATGCAGCAACAGATGAGCGCACAGAACTCACCCGCACGTTCCGCGCCATTTGCCTCGCCGAGTTGCGGCAGGATCGGGCACAGGCTTTCCGCACCGGCGATCCCGGCTTAATTCAGGATGTCGTGCTGCGGCATGAAATTTATCGCGGCCAGCAGGCCATAGAAAACGGCGCACCGCCCGAGCCGATCGAGGCCGTGCGCGTCCGCATCGCGGAACGCAGCGCAAAAATCATCGCCTTCACCCAGAACCGCAATCGCAGCGAAGCCCGCGCGGGGATCGAAGCCATCATGGCGGCGCGGGTCAAGCAAGGTGTTTTAACATCGGAACACGCGGCGGCATTATCCGCCAAATTGACGGAAAAGCTGGCCGACCCGCACCGGGCCTATCGCATCAACCAGTCGCTTAAAATGCAAAAAGCGATGGAACGCATCAGACACCAGGCCGATCCTTATGCGATGGGCGATTACACGCGGCTTTATACCGCGTTGCTGACCGATACCCAGCTCATCAAACATCGGCACGTCACGACCGGCAACGTTCCTGCACCGGAAACAACGATCCAGCGCGCAGGCACCGCCTTTTCCGACCATGTGCGGACGCAGCAGCAGCGGGCCTACGCCCATATGGGCCAGGAAATCGCGGCAAGCCGCACGCGGCAAAACAAAGCGGGCGCAGCGGCAAACGCCAAGCCGCGCCTCCTGCCCACGACCTGAATTAATCGAGTTTGTTGCCGAAAGTGATGAAGTGCCAGACTTCGGGCCGCTCCTGCTTGAGCCGCCGCAAGAGGCTCTCGATCTTGGCGTAGCAGGGTTGGCGCAGCCCGTGACATTCCACGAGCGGCCCAACCGGCGCGAAATAGAGCCCTAGCCCCTCCAGCATGCGCAGCAGCGCCGGTTCCGCCAGCGCCGAGAGGTGCGTGATATGCGCCTCGCGCGCCATCATCAGCAGCACGCGCAACAGCCCAAGACTGACATGCGGAATACGCCGCTGATTGTCGCCGTCGAGCCACGGGCTCACCGCGCCATATTCGCCGTCGTTCCAGCGGCGGCGAAATTCCTTGGCAATGAGGAAGCGCGATACTTCCGCGGTGCTTTCAGCCGGGCAGTCCTGTTGCAAGATCGGAGCAAGGGCAAAGCTCGGCAATGGCGTTTTCGCATCGGGCAGAATAAGCCTTATTGTGCCGATGAAGCGGTTATCGGGCAGATAGCATAGCACGGCCTGCCGCGCCCTGGCGTCGAACGCATCGGTCTCCAACTGTTCGGGATAATCCGCCGGGTTCAGCAGCTGCCGCTCCTCGCACAGCCCGCGATAGCGCAGATGATAGGCTGCGTTGGCGAGCGCGCTTGTCGCCGCAGGCAACGCTTCAAAATACTGCAAATATTGTTGCGTGAGATCGGCCGGGTCGGCATAGCGGGCTTCGGCGGGTTTGCGTCCGCGCCGTTTCGCTGTCAGCGTCGTTGACATGAAACAACCTCAAAAAATGAATCGGCTTTAATAAGTTCCATTCTGCCGTGCAGATATTAACGCCGCGTTGGCGAATGCTGGCATTTAGTTGATATCCAATACAGTAAGACGGCCTGCAAAATACTGCATTTGCCGCAACCACATTCACCCGGTGCCCATCCTGCGGCATCATGGCCAGACCGTTAATAAACGTCCGGCTTCTTCATAAAATCTTTAACATCACGGCGCATCTTGCCTGCGCTGGCACTTCTTTTCGTACGCAAGGTCATCATATGTCCCAGAAAACCCCCATCACGGTCGCCTATGGCGACGGCATTGGCCCTGAAATCATGCCCGCTGCGCTGCAGGTGCTGGAAGCCGCCGGAGCACAGCTCGCGCTGGAGCCGATTACCATCGGCGAAAAAATTTATCTGAGCGGCAACACGACCGGTATCGAAGACAGCGCCTGGGAATCCCTGCGCCGCACCAAAGTGTTCTATAAGGCTCCCATCACGACCCCGATCGGCGAAGGTTATCAGAGCCTCAACGTCACCGTGCGCAAAACGCTAGGCCTGTTCGCCAATGTCCGTCCCTGCGTCGCCTATCATCCCTTCGTCGCGACGAAATTTCCGGGCATGGATGTCGTCATCGTGCGCGAGAACGAGGAAGACCTTTACGCCGGTATCGAATATCAGCAGACACCGGACGTCATGCAATGTCTGAAGCTGGTGAGCGTGCAAGGCTCCGAGCGCATCATCCGTTACGCGTTCGAATATGCGCGCCAGTTCGGCCGCAAGAAGGTGACCTGCCTGCACAAGGCCAATATCATGAAGATGACGGACGGGCTGTTCCGCACCATCTTCACCCGCGTCGCAGCGGAATATCCGGAAATCGCCAATGATCAGATGATTATCGATATCGGCACCGCGCGTCTCGCCGCGCAGCCGAACAGCTTCGATGTGATCGTCACGCTCAATCTGTATGGCGACATCATCTCCGACGTCGCCGCTGAAATCACCGGTTCGGTCGGCCTCGGCGCTTCGAGCAATATCGGCGCGCAGGTCGCGATGTTCGAGGCCATCCACGGCTCCGCCCCGCAGATCGCGGGCCAGAATATCGCCAATCCGTCCGGCTTGCTGCTTTCGGGCGTACTGATGCTGCTCCATATCGGCCAGGCCGAGGTTGCGGCGCGCGTGCAGAACGCCTGGCTGCGCACGCTGGAAGAAGGATTGCATACCGGCGACATTTATAAAGAAGGCTTGAGCAGGCAAAAGCTCGGCACGCAGGAATTCGCCGCCGCCGTCATCGCGCGTCTGGGGCAAGTGCCGCAGACCATGCCCGCCGCCAACTACCGGCAGCGCGGCGCGATGCAGATTCCCGCCGTGCCGGTCATCCCGCCCCAGGAACAGGAGCTGGTCGGCGTGGATGTGTTTATCGGCTGGACCGGTACGACGGATTCCCTTGCCGCCAGACTGCTCCAGCACAAAATGCCCGAACTGCAACTGACGATGATCACGAATCGCGGCGTGCGCGTCTGGCCGAATGGATTCGCGGAAACGATGTGCAGCCAGCATTACCGTTGCCGTTATACGGGCACGAAGGTCACGCAAAAAAACATCGTTTCGCTCTTGTCACAATTGACCGATAGCGGCTGCGATATTTTGATGACCGAAACGTTACGCAATTTCTCTGGCAAGCGCGCTTATTCGCTCGGACAAGGTGAATAAAATCTTAAGAGCGGATTCGCGCGGCACGAAAAACACGCTAGGAAAAATTTTCCGCATTTTTTCCATGACCGGCAATTTTTGCCGATTTTGTTAATGACATATTCATAGAAACCACGCCATCCTGCACCCAACATCGCGGCACGATATTTGCCATCAAGCGATAGCAGCGGGGTGCAAAACCAGCCCCGCATCATTAAGGCGGGAGCAGGAACGTGGATAGTTTGATGCAAACCTTGCGCAATCTGGGGCCGATACGTCTGGCGGCCATCGGCATTGTCGCGGTCTCGCTGCTCGGCTTCTTCACCTTCATGACCACGCGCATGACTTCGGCGCAGATGGCGCTGCTCTATAGCGACCTCGACGGTCAGGATTCGAGCGCCATCGCCAAAAAGCTCGACGGCATGAAAATCCCGTTCGAAGTTTCCGCCGACGGCAAGACCATCAAGGTCAGCAGCGACATGGTCGGCAAGGCGCGTATGGCGGCGGCGGGCGAAGGACTGCCGCGCGGCGGCTCCATCGGCTACGAGATCTTCGACCAGAAGGAAGGCTTCGGCACCACCAGCTTCGTGCAGAACATCAACCATCTGCGCGCGCTGGAGGGCGAGTTGGCCCGCACCATCGGCACGCTCAACACGGTCAGTTCCGCCCGCGTCCATCTCGTGCTGCCGCAACGTGAATTATTCAGCCGTACCGAAACCCACGCCACCGCCAGCGTGTTCCTGCGTCTGCGCAATTCGCTCTCGAACGAGCAGGTCAACGCCATCAAGAATCTGATCGCCGCCGCCGTGCCGCAGCTTCATACTGACGAAATCTCGATTGTCGACGACAAGGGCAATCTGCTCGCCAAGCCAAAGGGCACGGACGACGCCGACAGTATCAACGGCGCGAACCAGACCGAAATGCGTGCGAGCTTCGAGCAGACACAGGCGCGCAAGATTGAAGATTTGCTGGCGCAGAGCATCGGCTTCGGCAAGGTGCGCGCGAAGGTCTCGGCAGAGATGGACTTCGACCGCATCGTGACCCAGTCCGAAATTTACGACCCGGAAAGCCAGGTCGTGCGCTCGCAGCAGACCACAAGCGAAGAATCGAAGAACGCCGAAGGCGCCAATGGCGGTGCCGCCACGGTGCAGACCAACCTGCCCGCCGGCATCGAGGCGGGCGGCGGGAGCAGCAATAACTCCAATAACCGCAGCGAAGAAACGCTCAATTACGAAATCAACAAGACTGTCCGCAACCAGATCCGCGAAGGCGGCCAGATCCGCAAAATGTCGGTCGCGGTGATGGTCGATGGCCGCTACGAAATGGAAAAGGACAAGGACGGCAAGGAAGTCAAGGACGGCAAGCAGAATTATATTCCGCGCACCGCGGAAGAGATGGATCAGATCAAGGCCCTGGTCCGCAGCGCCATCAGCTTCGACGCGACGCGCGGCGATACGGTCGAGGTCATCAATATGCGCTTCCAGCAGCCGGAGGCACCCGCCGACCAGCCGCTGCTTAATATGATGTTCGGCTTCCCGAAGGAAGACTTCATGCATCTCGTCGAAATTCTGGCGATGGCCGGTATCGGCGTGCTGGTGCTGCTGCTGGTGGTCCGCCCGCTGCTCAATCGCGTGCTCGAGTCGGCCAATTCGCTCGGCCAGGCGGCGCAGGATAATACCAACGCCCTGCTCGCCGGCGGCGGTCAGGCGCAACTCACCGGCGGCCTGGGTGCGCCCGGCGGTCTGCTGACCGGCGGCGTGGGCGACGACGAGCCCGGTGCGCTCGAGCAAATGATCGATATCGGGCGCGTCGAAGGCCGCGTCAAGGCCTCGTCGCTGCGCAAGATCGGCGAGATCGTCGAAAAGCACCCCGAGGAGTCGGTGGCGATATTGCGGAACTGGATTTATCAGGAAAATCGTTAGCGGAGCTGATGGATTATGGCGGTCAAGGTTCGTGACGACATCCGGGGTTTGAGCGGGGCGGAAAAAGCCGCCATCGTCATCCTGTCGCTGGGCGAAGAACAGGCCTCGCGCATCTTCTCGCACATGAATGACGAAGAGATCAAAGAACTGTCGCAGGTCATGGCCAATCTCGGCAATGTCAGCTCGAACCTCGTCGAGCGCCTGTTCGTGGAATTCGCCGAGCAGATGTCGTCGACCGGCTCGCTCGTCGGCACGCTGGAATCGACGGAGCGGCTGCTCTCCAAGGTGCTCGACAAAGGCCGCGTCGAGAATATCATGGAAGATATCCGCGGCCCCGCCGGCCGCACCATGTGGGACAAGCTCGCGAACGTGAACGAGAGCCTGCTCGCCAACTACCTCAAGAACGAATATCCGCAAACCGTCGCCGTCGTCGTCTCCAAGATCAAGCCGGACCACGCCGCGCGCGTGCTCGGCCAGCTGCCGGAAAGCTTCGCTATGGAAGTGGTGATGCGCATGCTGCGGATGGAAACGGTGCAGAAAGACGTGCTCGAAGATATCGAACGCACGCTGCGCAACGAGTTCATGAGCAACCTCGCCCGTACCAACCGCCGCAACCCGCATGAGGTCATGGCGGAAATCTTCAACAATCTTGACCGCGCCAGCGAAGCGAAGTTCATCGCCTCGCTTGAAGAGCGCAACCGCGACGCCGCCGAGAAGATCAAGGCGCTGATGTTCACATTCGAAGACCTCGGCAAGCTGACCGGCCCCGCGATTCAGGCGATTCTGCGCGTTGCCGATAAGGGCAAGCTGCCACCTGCGCTCAAGGGCGCTTCGGAGTCCATGCGCGACCTGTTCTTCAGCAACATGTCGGAACGCGCCGCCAAGCTGCTCAAGGAAGATATTCAGGCGCTCGGCCCCGTGCGCATGAAAGATGTCGAGGAAGCGCAGGCCACGCTGGTCAACGCCGCCAAGGATCTCGCCGCCAAAGGTGAAATCATCATCAAGGGCCCGGGCGAAGAAGACGAGATGGTCTATTGATCATGGCAATCCCCCAGCCCCCCGCACAAAAATTCCTCTTCAACCGCTCGTTCGACAACTTGCAGGCCGAAAGCGCACAGCCGAAAGAACCGCCGCCGCCGACTTATTCGCAGGCCGATCTCGACAGCGCACGCGAGAGCGCCATGCAGCAAGGCTTCGCCGCCGGACAGGACAGCGCGCAGCAGACCCAGCAGGCGCAGCTGCTTAGCGTGACGGAAACGCTCGCGACCCAAATTGCGGCGGCCTTTGATGCCGCCGCGGCGAACCGGCAGGCGCAGGAACAGGATATCGGGGATATCGCGCTCGCCATCGCGCGCCGCTTGCTGCCTGAGATCGTGAGCGAAAACGCGCTGCAGACGGTGAGCGGCATGGTCGCGCAGGTCTGCAAGGATATGGCGCGCGAACCGCGCCTGGTCGTGCGCGTGCCCGATGCGTTGCTCGACCCGTTGCAACAGCAGTTGTCCAGTATCACGCAGCAGCAGGCCTATGCCGGCAAAATCGTGCTGCTCGCTGACGACACGCTGCACGCGGGCGACTGCAAGATCGAATGGTCGGACGGCGGCATCGAATGCAGCAGTGCTGCCATCTGGCAACAGATCGACGAAGCCGTGCGCCAGGCCAAAGTGCTGGCCCGCAACGGCGAACTGCCTTCCCCTTCCCCCCAATCCCCCAGCGTGCAGGAGTAACGCACCATGAGCAACCCGGAATCCCTCGAACTCAGCGAACTGCCCGGCGGCACGGAACCTCCCGCGGGTGGCGGCGGACCGGCTGCCACGGTCGAAGATCTGGGCGCGGTCTATGGCATCCCCGTGCAGGTGTCGGCCGTACTCGGTAAGGCCGAGATGCCGGTGAGCCACTTGCTCAAGCTCGGCCGTGGCGCCGTCATCGAACTGGACCGCAAGGTCGGCGAAGCCATCGACATCTATGTCAACAACCGGCTCGTCGCGCGCGGCGAAGTCGTGGTGGTGGAAGACCGGCTCGGCATCACGATGACGGAAATCATCAAGGCCGAACAATCCTCGTAAGTTCTGAATAAAACAGGATATTTTTAAAGGAACCCAATATGCGTTTACTGATTGTCGGCCATCTTGAGGGCTATATTACCGAAGCGGGGCGCATTGCCGTCAGCCGTGGCGCGAAAGTGTCGCATATCGACGATATCGACCCGGCGCTCAATGCATTGCGCAGCGGCCAGGGAGCCGATTTGGTCATGTGCGACATCAAGCTTGATATCGCCAAATTCATCGAAAATCTGAAGGCCGAACGCATCAATGTGCCGGTCGTGGCCTGCGGCATCGGCACCGACGCCAACGCCGCCGTGCGCGCCATTCGCGCCGGCGCCAAGGAATATGTGCCGCTGCCGCCGGATGCCGACCTCATCGCCGCCGTGCTCGAGGCCGTGACCGAGGAGAGCAATACCGTCGTCGCGCGCGATCCCGCCATGCGCGCCGTACTCGACATGGCCGACCGCATCGCGCCGAGCGACGCCTCCGTGCTCATCACCGGCGAGAGCGGCACGGGCAAGGAAGTGGTGGCCCGCTATATTCACCGCAAGAGCCGC
Source organism: Bdellovibrionales bacterium (assembly GCA_039808825.1). Taxonomy (GTDB): domain Bacteria; phylum Pseudomonadota; class Alphaproteobacteria; order UBA9219; family RFNS01; genus JAGOHT01. The sequence continues at coordinate 27,745 of JBDHTV010000001.1, forward strand.
CGCGCGACACAGAATTTCGTTTCGGTCAATTGCGCCGCCATACCGGAAAATCTGCTGGAATCCGAGTTGTTCGGCCATGAGAAAGGCGCTTTCACCGGCGCCATCGCGCGGCGCGTCGGCAAGTTTGAGGAAGCGCATGGCGGCACGCTGCTGCTCGATGAAATCAGCGAGATGGATTTGCGCCTGCAAGCCAAGCTGCTGCGCGCGATTCAGGAGCGCGAAATCGACCGCGTCGGCGGCACGCAGCCGGTCAAGGTCGATATCCGCCTGCTCGCCACCTCGAACCGCAACCTGGAGGACGAGGTCAAGGCCAAGCGTTTCCGCGAGGATCTTTATTTCCGGCTCAATGTCGTGAATCTCAAGCTGCCCTCGCTGCGCGAGCGTCCAGCCGATATCGCCTCGCTCGCCACGCATTTTGCCGATAAATACGCGATGGCGAACGGCATGGCCCCCAAGACGCTGACGCCGGAGACCGTGGCCGCGCTCACCGCGCACCACTGGCGCGGTAATGTCCGCGAATTGGAGAACACCATGCATCGCGCCATCCTGCTGGCGCGCGGCAACACGATCACGCCGGACGCCGTCATGCTTCCCGGCCAGAGCTTCGCGCCGGAAGGGCTGCAAAGCAGCACGCAAGCCGCTGTGGGCGCGGCGCCGGGCAGCCAACTCGTCGGCCGCACCGTCGCCGATGTCGAGCGCGATCTGATCATCGATACGCTGCAGCACACGCTCGGCAACCGGACGCATGCCGCGAATATTCTCGGCATCTCGATCCGTACCCTGCGCAACAAGCTCAAGCAGTATTCGGAAGAGGGCGTGACCGTGCCTGCCGCTGCCGCGGGCGAAGCTGAACAGGCCGCTTCATGAGCGAAGCGACGGGCACCAGTCTCGTCGCCCGACCGCCCGGCGCACCTGGCGGCAACGCGACGGAACAGAGCATCTGGCGGCGCGGCGAAGTCTGGCTCGCGCTCGGCTTGATGACCATCCTGTGCGCGCTGGTCGTGCCGCTGCCGCCGCTGTTCGTCGATATGGGTCTGGCAATTTCGATCACGCTTGCGGTCGTGATTCTGATGACCGTGCTGTTCATCACCCGCCCGCTTGATTTCAGCTCCTTCCCCACCGTGCTACTGATCGCGACGCTGTTACGCCTCTCGCTCAATCTCGGCACCTCGCGCCTCATCCTGGCGCACGGCAATGAGGGTGAGGAAGCGGCGGGCCAGGTGGTGCGCGCCTTCGCCAGCTTCGTGATGGGCGGCGATTTTATCATCGGCGTCATTGTTTTCGCCATCATCACCGTCGTCAATTTCGTCGTCATCACCAAAGGTTCGGGCCGTATCGCGGAAGTCGCGGCGCGCTTCACCCTCGACGCCATGCCCGGCAAGCAGATGGCGATCGACGCCGACCTCTCCTCCGGCCTCATCGACGAAGCGGAAGCGCGCCGCCGCCGCAAGGAGCTGGAGGACGAAAGCAGCTTCTTCGGCGCGATGGACGGTGCTGCAAAATTCGTGCGCGGCGACGCCGTTGCCGGACTCATCATCACTTTCATCAACGTCATCGGCGGCATCGCCATCGGTACCATCCGTCACGGCATGAAAGTGATGGACGCCTCCGACAGCTATGTCCGGCTGACGGTCGGCGACGGGCTGGTCACGCAAATTCCCGCCCTGCTCGTCTCGGTCGCCGCTGGTATGCTGGTGTCGAAGGCGGGGCAGACCGGTTCGACCGACAAGGCCCTTTTCACCCAGCTTGGCGGCTATCCGACCGCGCTGGGCCTCACGTCGGCGATGCTGACCACGCTCGCCGTCATTCCCGGCATGCCGATGCTGCCTTTCATGATGCTGGGCGGCGTCTCCGGCTATATGGCATGGTTCATCTCCGGCAAACAGAAAACCCTGCGCCTGCAGGCGGCGGAGGCGGAAGCGGCGCGCGCCCAGGCCGTGCCGGTCGCGGAGGAACCGATTACCAAATCGCTCGCCATCGATACCGTGCGGCTCGAGCTCGGTTATTCGTTGCTTGCGCTCATCAACAGCGATCAGGGTCATAAGCTGACCGAGCAGATCAAGGGCCTGCGCAAGCAGCTCGCGACCGATATGGGCTTCATCCTGCCCGCCGTTCGGATTCAGGATAACCTGCAACTGCCGCCCAATACCTATGTCATCCGCTTCAAGGAGATCGAGGCCGGACGCGGCGAGTTGCGTCCCGGCATGATGCTGGTCATGGACCCGCGCGGCGAACCGATCGCGCTGCCCGGCGAACCGACCACTGAACCGGCCTTCGGTCTGCCCGCGATGTGGATCGATCAGACCTATCGCGAAGAGGCGCTGTTCAAGGGCTATTCCGTCGTCGACCCGCCGACCGTCATCACCACGCACCTGACCGAGCTGGTGAAGGACAACATGGCGGAAATGATGTCCTATGCCGAGACGCAGAAGCTGCTCGACGAGCTCGGCAAGGAACAGCAGAAGCTGATCGGCGACATCATCCCGAGCCAGATCACCATCGCCGGGCTGCAGCGCGTGCTGCAGAGCCTGCTCAGCGAACGCATCTCCATCCGCGACTTGCCCACCATTCTGGAAGGTGTTGCGGAAGGCGCCAACAGCTCGCGCAACCTGACGCTGATCGCCGAACATGTCCGGATGCGGCTCGCGCGGCAAATCTCCGACCAATATACCAACGATATGGGCTATATCCCGCTGCTCACGCTCTCGCCGGAATGGGAGCGCGAATATAGCGAGGCGCTGGTCGGCCAGGGCGACGAGCGGCAACTGGCGCTGGCGCCCAGCAAATTGCAGCAATTCATCCGCGGCGTGCGCGAAGCCTATGACCGCCATGCCCAGATGGGCGACCACCCGGTGCTGCTCACCAGCCCCGGCATCCGCCCTTATGTCCGCTCCATTATCGAGCGCTTCCGCCCGAGCACGGTCGTGATGTCGCAGAACGAGATTCACCCCAAGGCCAAGATCAAGACGCTGGGGCAGATATGACAGGTTTGAACCATGCGGCTTAAATCCTTCCACGGCCAGACGATGACCGAGGCGATGCGTCTGGTGCGCGAGGCGCTCGGCGAGGACGCCATCATCGTTGCCACCCGCGACGACGAGATGGGCGGTGTACGCGTGACCGCCGCGATGGACGATGCACCGCCCCCGCCGCCCACCGCACCGTCGCCCGACGAAGACATCATCACCCAGATCGCCGACGCGCTGCATTATCACGGCATTTGCGCCGCCCTGTCGGAAAAGCTGCTCGCCACCGCGACGCATTTCGCCGAGGACGATGCCGTCATCGCGCTCGCCGCCGGGTTTGACGCGCATATGCCGTTCAAGCCGGTCGGCTTCGACAGTCCCGCCGGTCAGGCGCCGCGACCTATCGTCCTGGTCGGTCCGCCGGGCGCGGGCAAGACGCTGACCGTGGCCAAGCTCGCCACGATGGCGCGGCTGCAGAAGAAGCCGGTGACCGTTATCACCACCGACCTGGTGCGCGCGGGCGGCGTGGACCAGATCGCGGCCTTTACCCGTCTGCTGCAGATTCCGCTGCTCGAAATCGAGGAGCCGGAAGCCGTCGGCGACACGATGACGGAGCTGGCCCCGAAAGGGCTCGTCGTCGTCGACACCTCCGGGCGCAACCCCTATAACGAGCCGGACCGCAAGGAGCTGCAGCGCATGATCGGCCGCCTGCCCTGTACGCTCGCGCTCGTCATGGCCTGCGGCCAGGATACGGCAGAGGGCACGGAAATGGCGCGCGCCTTCAGCAGCCTCGGCGCGGACCGCATGATTTTGACGCGCGCCGATCTCACGCGCCGCTTCGGCTCCATGCTCAATATCGCGTTCGAGAGCGGTCTCGCGCTCGCCACATTGAGCCAGTCCGCCAATGTCGCGGTGCCGCTGCAGCCGCTGAACCCGATCACGCTCGCGCGCTGCGTCATGACGCCCGGCGCGCTGCTGCAACCGCAAACCAGCCGTCCGGCCCAGACCGGCACCCATGCTTAAAAGGTAATGAGGATATAATGACCGAACCCACGCCCTTTCCTGCCGCCGCAGCCGCCACACCGGCCCCGGCCTTGCGCGTGCCGAACCTTTATGCCGTGGCGAGCGGCAAAGGTGGCGTCGGCAAAACCTGGTTTTCCGTCACGCTCTGCCACACGCTCGCGGCGCGCAATAAACGCGTGTTGTTGTTCGACGGCGATCTTGGCCTCGCCAACATCGATATCCAGCTCGGGCTGACGCCGGAGAAAGACCTCGGCGCGGTCATGGACGGCAGCGTAACGCTCGCCGGCGCGGTGACGCGCTACGCCGAAGGCAAGTTTGATATTCTGGCCGGGCGATCCGGCTCCGGCAATCTCGCGACCCTGCCGACGCAAAAACTGAGCGGCCTGCGCAACGACCTGATCGCGCTCGCAGCGCGCTATGATCATGTTGTTATCGATCTCGGCGCCGGGGTGGACCGTGCCACGCGCCATATGGCAGGGCCCGCCGCCGTCAGCTTCGTCGTCGTGACCGACGAGCCGACCTCGCTCACCGACGCCTATGCCTTCATCAAGCTGGCGCGCAGCGCCGATCCGGAATCCGATCTGCGCGTCGTCGTCAATATGGCGAGCAATGCCAATGAAGGCATGCGCACCTATGAAACGATCCGCAAGGCTTGCGAGACCTTCCTGCGCTACACGCCGCAGCTCGCGGGCATCATCCGCCGCGACAGCAAGGTGCGGGAGGCTATCCGGGCCCAAACGCCGGTACTGATCCGCTCGCCGGAATCCGAGGCTGCCGCCGATGTCGCCGCGCTGGCCGATAAAACCTTCGGGCGCGGCTAACCCATGTCGGGGATCACGCCAACACCGCCCACGACCGGCATGTTGGTGAATGAAACCCCCTTGCCGCCTATCGCTGTCGGCACACCCACGGCACTGCCTGCCGCGCTGCCCGTGCAGGTCATCGCCCTGCCTGCCGCGCTACCACCGCCAGCCCAGACGCCCGTGACCATCGACGGCATGTTGCAGCTCTTGCTCAACGGCAAAGCGACCTTCACGACCGACGCCGGCGACGTCACGCTCAATCTGCCGCAGTTGCCGGGCAATCCGGCACTGTTTCAGGCGATCAAGAATTTCGTCGCCGATGGTACGCCGTTGCAGCTCAAGCTGCAGCCGAATGTGAACGGCGTACTCGACGCGCAGTTGCTGTTTCCAGTCAATCATGTCGCGCAAACGGCAGTCCAGACGACCAGCGTCAACCTGACCAGCTTTATCGGCCAGACACTGCAGGCGATTTTGCTGCCGCCCGCTGCCAAACAACCAAGCGGCGGCAATGCACCTGGCAGCTCCGCCAAAAGCGGGCCCGGACAGGCGCAAGGCGGCGCAAACAGCAGCCAGCCAGCCAGCCCACCGATAACGCCACAAGCCGCGACCGCCAGCCAGCGCCCCACGCCGCAACAGCCGGGCGGCAATCGGCTGGAGCAAATCATCCGCAGCATGTTGCCTGCCGCGCCGACCGTTACCGCTGCCGCAGCACAGCCACCGGCACAGTCCGCTGCTGCTGCCACCGGCCCGTTGCCGGTCAATCTGCAAGCCTCGAGCGCGCTGACCAACGGCGCGCCGGTGCTGAACCTCAAGCTGCAGCAGATTATCCCGCCGGGCCAGCCGCTGCCGCAGCTTCAGCCAGACGAAGTGTTGCTCACGGTGCCGGACCAGGCCGAGCGCAGCGCGCTGCCGCTCGTGACGAGTGGCAACAGCAGCCTGCTGCTCAAAACCGCCGCGCCTTTGCTGCCGGGCAGTACGTTACTCGTCAAGCTATTGCCTGGCGCAACACCAGGCACGTTGGAATTGCATGAGCCTAAAACCTGGCCGGCATTGCAGGAACTGCTGAACAACATGGCCACCAGCCAAGCCCCCGCTCTGCAACGTTTCCAGCAACTGCGTTTGCCGCAGGGGAACGCCGCCCTACCCGGCGCACTGCTCTTCGTTCTTTCCGCGCTGCAATCCGGTGACAGCGCCCCTTGGCTCGGCCATAGCGGCGTCAGCACCATTGAACAGAACCAGAAGACATTGCTTGATGCGTTGCAGCAGGAATTCCGCCACGCGGTTAGCACGACCAGCGACCCGGTGGTCGGCGAATGGCGCAGCTATCAGCTGCCGGTACTGGACCAGAACCAGCTCCAGCCGCTGCATATCTATGTGCATCATAATCTGCGCCACCAGCCAAACGGCGGCGACGGCCAGACGCAAGAGGCGCAAACGCCGGTCAAACAGACGCGCTTTATCATCGACGTCACCTTTACCCGGCTCGGCAAGATGCAGTTTGACGGCTTCGTGCAGGCCAAACAGTTCGATCTCGTCATGCGCAGCGAACAGCCAATTGCGCCGGAGCTGCGCGACGAGCTACGCGCCGCTTTTGCGGACGCCGTAACGGCCAGCGGCTATCAGGGCCAGATGCTGTTCCAGACCGGCAACCATAACTGGCTTTATCTTGCCCCCAATCTGCATGATAACCGCCGGATTTAACGGAGATTTTTGCCGTTCTCGCCGGATAAAAATTGCGCTTGACCTGCGGCAGAACTGCGGGCACATTGCGCGCCTTACGGGGGCACTGCCCGCGTATGAATTTGCCGAGCGGGCGTAGCTCAGGGGTAGAGCATAACCTTGCCAAGGTTAGGGCCGAGGGTTCGAATCCCTTCGCCCGCTCCAAAAAACAAAACAGCGGGCTTCGGCCCGCTGTTTTGTTTTTGGACTCATGCAAACGCCCCCACTCGGTTAGGAGCATCCATGTTCCTCCTCAAATATTTCCGCGGGCTTTTTGCCAAGCCTTCCCTCGCCATTCAGCCTATGCAGCAAACAACCTGCCTCACTGACATTATGGCCGCTTGGCCTATTCTTAAAACAGGCACCTGGCATTATGGCAACGGTACGGACATAGCGGTTCGTATAGTGGAGAGCCCTCTTTACTCAGGCTCGGGCGATTATGAAGATCCGCCAGAAATCAGCGATGATCGCGACGAAATATGTTACTGCATCGGCTATGAAGCATCGGGCTGCCCGGCCAAGTTTATTTACTGGCTAAACATTCCAACACTTGCCGAAGCAATCAGTCTTACGGAAGAAAAATTCCCGGGCATTCGGTGGGACGCCGTGAGCTGAAGCATCAGGCCGCGTCATTACAAACGTGTTCGCTTTTTGGCCCATCACCCCACCAGCCGTTCGCCGCTTGCGACAAGCTCAGCGATAAAAGCATCGTCTTTCAGATATTGTTGCAGATGCGACCGCATCTGTTCCGCACCCACTCGTTCGCGCAGGCGCTGATACCAGACCCGGAACACCGGGAATTTGCGCACATTGTGATAGTGGAACAAAATCTCGGCATAAGGCCGCCAGGTGACATAGAGATCGTCAAGCTGCGGACAGATCGCGATCATCTCATCGTCATCGGTATGGCGCCAACAATTGAACATGCCGTGAAAGCCGAAAGTCGGGCGATCCGGCGTGTGCCGCTCATAGGCGAACTGGTCGGCAACCGCCTCCGGCGCAAATTTGATGCCGTGATATTGCTCCAGCGGCTCGCGCACCGTGTGGCAGAAATAGACATCGTCGAAAAACGCACCCGCCTCCGGTAGCGGCATCTCCGCCATGATATCGAGCAACTTTTTGGAGCGCAGGCAAAAACCGCTATTGCCGACGCGCCGTCCTTCGATATGCCACGGCCATTTCGCGCCGATGAAATCATAGTCGTAGAACTTGTCCGTCCATGCGCCCGTATCGACGATATAGCCGTCATATTGGACGAGCAGGTTGAAGGCGGAGTTGGTGTGTCTGGTCAGGTTGCGGCAAACCAACGGCGCGTAATCGATACCGCGGAAGGGCGGCACGACCTCGACCCGGAACGGCGCGTCAACCGCCTGACCAGCGATCATCACCACATCGGCGAAGTCGCACTGTTCCATGCACAGCTTGACCGCCCGCACGGTCAGCTCATAATTAATGGAAGTGACGGCGCAGAGCGTGACATCGGGCAGTTGCAGGCGCATGACGACCTTGTCGGCAGAGTTTTTGACAAAAGCCTGTCGCGCACGGCAGAATCGGCTATCCTCGCCACAGGAAAAGTCAGACTGCGCCGCTTTATGAAAAATGCCAATCCATCATTTGCCCTGATGCAAAAAGCGGTAGCCCTGCATCAAAAAGGCCAGGTCGCGGAAGCGGAAGCCGCCTATCGCCAGGTATTAAACACCACGCCGCGCCATGCCGATGCGCTGCGGCTGCTCGGCGGATTGTATCTGCAGATCAATCAAGCTGAGCAGGCCATTCCCTGCCTGCAACAGGCCTTGAGCCTGACGCCGAACCAGCCTGAGCTGCTCAACAATCTCGGCGTCGCGTTGTGCAGCCGTGGTCAGCTCAACGATGCGCTGCAGTGCTATCAACAAGCCATTCAGATAGCCCCCAACTATGCCGGGGCCATCGATAATCTGGGCCAGCTCTATTACAGTGCCGGGAAGCTCGATGACGCCGCGACCTGCTTTGAACGCTCGCTGCAGCTCAACGCCCAGAATCCTGGCGCGTATGTTTTGCTCGGCGATATTTATCAGCTGCAGGGCAGCCCGGATAAAGCCATCGCACGCTATCAGGAAGCGCTGCGCCAATTGCCCGACCATCCCGATATTCTGACCAAGCTTGGCAATCTGCTGCGCGATCAGGGCCGATCGGCAGAGGCTTGCGCCATATATCAGCGTCTGGCCCAACTCAAACCGAACGATGTTTCGGTGCATCTCAATCTCGGCGTGATCTACCGTGATATGGGCGATTTGAACCAAGCGCTGACCGAATATGATGCCGCGCTCAAGCTTAAACCCGATGCGCTCGATGTGCTGGTCAACCGCGCCGGGCTGCTGGTCGAGCTTGACCGCCCGGCCGAAGCCGCCGCCGCTTATGACGCGGCGTTAGCGCTCAACCCGCGTCAACCCGCGGCGCAATGGGGCAAATCGCTCGCGCTACTGATGCAAGGCGATTATGCGGATGGCTGGCGGCTTTACGAAACGCGCTTCGCCTATAAGCCCAAGCCCGGTCCGGCGCCGCGCGTGCCGCGCTGGCAGGGCGAGCCGCTCGCCGGCAAAGAGCTGCTGATCTGGGGCGAGCAGGGTCTTGGCGACGTACTGCAATTTGTGCGCTATGCCCGGCTTTGTCACGAACTGGGCGCGCAGGTGACGGTACAGTGCGACGCCGCGCTCACGCGCCTGCTCGGCAACTGCCCCTCTATCGCTGCCGCCGTGAACGTGATCGACCAGCCGGATTTCGATTTTCAGATTCCGGTCATGAGCCTGCCGCACCGGTTCGGCACGACGCTCGCCACCATTCCGCATGACGTGCCTTATCTGTATGTGAGCGATGCCGCGCGGGCGCAATGGCAGCCCTACTTTGTCGAACCCGGCGCGCCACGCATCGGCCTGGTCTGGGCCGGCAATCCGCGCAAGGTGCAGATCGACGCGCACGCGACCGACCGGCAGCGCAGCCTGACGCTCGACCATTTCCGTCCCCTGCTCACGCTCGACGGCTATCGCTTCTATAATCTGCAAAAGGGTGAAGCGAACGGGCAACTGGCCGCCGCCGGGTTGCAGCACCGCATCAGCGATCCGATGGGCGACGTGGCGGACTTCATGGACACGGCGGCGATCATCGAAAATCTCGATCTGGTGATCTCCGTCGACACCTCGGTCGTGCATCTCGCGGGCGCGCTCGGCAAACCGGTCTGGGTGCTCTCGCGCTTCGGCGGCTGCTGGCGCTGGTTGCGCAACCAGCCGCAGAGCCCCTGGTATCCAACTGCGCGCATATTCGGTCAGACGGCGTCCGGCGACTGGAGCAGTTGCATCGCCGCCGTCACCGCCGCGCTGCAGGAACGGCCGCTTAACGCAAACCGATAATCACGCGTGATTCCGGCGAGGCCGTTTCCAGCACCATGAGCAGATCGGGCAAGGCAAGCGCAACGCAGCCCGCGGTCGGCGCATAATCCGGCTGCGCGCAATGCAGGAAAATGGCGCTGCCCATGCCGGGATGCACCGGCGCATCGTTGTAACCAAGCGGCACGATGACGTCATAGACATGATCGTCGCGCCACAGCCGTTCAGCGCTGGCCGGATAAGGATGCAGCACGAACTGGTTATAGCC
>JBDHTV010000002.1:0-37612 GCA_039808825.1 Bdellovibrionales bacterium
TGACCCGTGGCAAATTTGGCAATTTATTGATCGCGGCTATAAATTCATGGGTAAGAGTTTTCGGTGTCATCGGTTCAGCTCCTTGTGTTCGTCCGAGAGCCTGATTGTGAGCGGGTGCGGCCTACCTCTGGTAACACCATTGGTAACACCGCTTGGAATACCCTCGCGCTTTAGCGCACCAGAGTTTGGTGGTAACACCATACTCTCAACTTGCGTGAAACTTTTGGTGTTACCAATTTCTTCCTGTTGGTATTCCACTTGGTATTCCGCTTTTGGTTTGCATACTTCCTTGGACGCCAGCCGAAATTGTGACTTCATCGCACTGCGTAATTCGTTGCTCATATATATCTCCGTGAAAAATATCCCTGTCGCGCAAAGCTGTTGGGCTGGCACGTTCAGAGACGATTGGGGTTTCGGTTCAATGTCGGGTGGTGGGTTAATAAAAAAGCCACCGGTCTGCGTGAGGCCAGTGGCTTAATCTGTAGGGACAGAAAATTGTCCCCCTATACTATGTATGCAGACTGCGGTTTTTGGGCTTAGGTCGTTTTTTGCTTATGCTCCGTCACTTCGATGAGTGTTCCAACCCACGCAAGATTTAGCGAGCCAAGTTTTTTATGTAAGGTCTCGTGAGCCTTGGCATTCCAAAACACGATGGGTTTATCGTTTGTCATGTGTGCAACCAGCCCCATTCTTGGCCTCAGGCTTTCCAGCCGACAGGTTTAGTGACCACGATAGCCGCCAAATGCCACTGACTTGCCAAATCGCCAAGGCCACGCTTGAGGCACACAAGCGCCCGTGAGTTCCTCGCTGGCTGGGAATGGCCGCATATCTCAATGACAGCGTTCAAATCCTCCGGCGCGACTATCTGGCGGGACAGCTTCAGCAGTTTCTCAACCGCTGTTTCCTTCCATGCGGCATGTTCTGCACTGGTCGGTCTGAAGTCCTTCCGGCGCAGCAATACCACACCATAATAGGCTCGGTGGAAGCGCCGTCCAGCACGGTATTCTTCCCAGTTGATAACCCCATTGTCGCGATAGGCATCCAAAGGGCATTCCCAAACTGCACGATAGCGTTTGATGAAATGGCCCGGTCGGCTACTGCCAGGAATGACTTCCCTGATTAAACCGCCATTCTGCCGGTGACGTTCATTTGTTGGAGAGACCCACGTTCTGGGGCCGGTAATAGACTTTTGGCGTTTATGTTTCCGCATTGAATACCTCCGTTAAAAATGGCCTGCTTTAAAAAATGAACGTTTTATAAAAATTCAGTTTATAGACGAGTCATAGCACGGAAATTTCGAAAGTCAAGATAATTCTACAATTTGGATGCTTGTTGTATTCATATTGGATTGTGATAGACGAAATAGACTGATTAGTTTGTTGTATTTTCATATAAATGCCTGTTTTGTGATATTTTATTGATTTATCCACATTCGTGGTATATATAATCCATTATGAATATAACAGGACGACAAATACGCGGGGCACGGGGCCTGCTGGGCTGGTCGATGGAAGAGCTAGCCGACAAGGCTGGCATTTCCCGCATCACCATACGGCAGATCGAAGGCGAAGTCGCGCAACCGCAGGAACGCACTCTGGCCAGCCTGCTTGCAGCCTTCGACAAGGAAGGAATCGAGTTTCAGGATAACGAGGGCGTGTGTATCCGCAAGCATCAAATGCGGACATACAGCGGCAAGGCCGGTTATCGCCAGCTGCTCGACCATGTCTATGAAACGGTCAAGAAAGGCGGGCGTATCCGCCAATTCAATTTCGGCGATGACCGCTACGTCTCGATTGCGGACGATGCTGCCGCCGAGCATATCCAGCGCATGGAAGAGATCGAAGGGCTGGATGCCAAGGTGCTGGTGCTGGAAGGAGAGATCGGCAATCCCGTCAGCTATTGCAGCTACCGGACGTTGAATGCCGACTATGCTGATATGGCTCCGTGGTATCTGTATGGAGATATTCTGATCCTCCCCTTAACCGAGGGCGGCAGGCGCGAGTGTGTCACCATCCAGTCCAAACAAGTCGCCGAACGCTATATCCGCGAGTTTGATTTGTTCTGGAATAAGGGCATTCCGGGCGAAAAACGCCCTAAAAAGGCATGAAAGTAAAAGAACATTACACTTATAGATACCGGTTTTTGGTAGGATAGCGGCTGCTCTGAATAGAGCTTATGCCAAGAACCCATGCATAGCGCATCAGGTTTACCGAGTTGAGGGCATGATGACTGAAGAACACAAGGAAAAATCTGACCTGCAAAAGGCACTCGATCTCGACGCGGAGATTGAGGATTGGCGTAGTGAAGTCACCAATCGGATTATCGCGCTTCATGATAAAATTGATGAAGCAGAAGAAAACAACAATCAGAAGCTTGCTGATCAGCTTGACAAGGAACTGGGTGTCTGGATCAGCGTCAGTCAGGCCGGGTATTCGTGTGCTGAAGAGAGCAAACAAGGGCGCGAGATATTAGATTTAGTCCGCACGCAGAAGAAAGAGTCTGAGGCTCGTCTTGCCTCTTACCGAAAGAAGCAAAAAGACCTGAATAGCACTGGTCAGTAATTAGGCATTGAGAATATGGCGGCTCAAGAACCATCAACCCCGAAACGCATCAAGCGCTCAAAACAGATGTCGCGTCAAGACATCTATGACAAGAACATTTCAAGACAACTATTTTCCGGGAAGAGCCCATCTGTAGAGCCAACAGTCATTTTCTTGGTTGGGCAAGCTGGTGCAGGAAAGTCCGGACTGAGCAAGGCTCAGGAAGATCGGCTTGCCGCTTCTGGTCAACCGGTTCTCATTGATCCTGATAACCTGCGCAAATATAATCGCGACTATCACCACAATGTTCGTAGCGATAGTCGAACCGCAGCTAACAAGGCAGAAGTTGGCGCGTGGACGCAGGAAGCTTTTCTGGAAGGCTTGGTGCGTCGCACGAACATTATTCTCGACGGCACTGGTGCAAACACTGATCGTGTCAAAGAGCGGATCGCCTATGCCCATGCGTCCGGATACAAAGTAGAAGTACACGCTGTTGCTGCACGGGGTATCGATAGCTGGATTGGGGTGCTGGATCGGCATGAGCAAGGAAAAGATAAAGACAGGGCCAATCCTCATAGTGAGCCGCGCGCACGTTTTGTTCCTAAACCGATCCATGACGAACATGCCCGCGATTTGCTGAAGACTTTAGCTGAAGTTGAGCATCTCGGACTCTGCAACCGTATTGCAGTCTGGCGTAGAGGTAGTTTCGACGCGCCGCTTTACGACAACCCCAAAGCTAGCAAAGGGAATACGCTAGGGGCCGTTCAAGCCCTCGTTACGGAGCGGAACCGACCGCTTACGGCTCTAGAGCAAGGCCACAGGAGCGATGCACTACAACGCATTAGCGATTTCATGGGAATGCGGAATGCTTCCCCTTTGGAGCGGGGCGAAGCTCAGCTTCTGGCTGCTCAGGAACATAATCATGGGTTCACACGGAGTGCAGCCCGAACCTGCGCGAGTTTAAAGCCGGACGTGCCGGTTGATCTCTATCTCACAAATCCGCAAGCGCAACAGCGCTATGCAAAGCAAGCGCGACGCTATGTATTCTGGCACCTGACCGAGCGCGAAAAACTAGGCGCCTCCCCCGAGCGCGTGGCCGCGATGGGCGCTAGACTATTCGGTAGGCTGCGGAACCCTGCCCTTGGCTTCGGGATCAAAGAAGGGCTGGAGCTGGCCGTGTTAAGGCGGCAGATGGCAGCAGCCCCCTCACCGCAGCTGGTGCAGTCCTATTTTGATAAGCGTGAACGCCTCATTGTTGATTTGATGCGCGCTCGCAACGCCCATGGGGCAGGCAGGCAACGGACACACGCACAAGTCCAGCAGGCCGATATCACCAACAGTTGGGCGGAACTTGAATATACGCAGACGGCAACGCTACGGCGTAAGGCCAGCATAGGAAAACTGCTTATCACGCCTCAGCCTGAGGCCGAGGCGAAATTAGAGGAAGCCCGGCTACGCACTATGGCGCGTTTGCAGCAGGGCAAGAAGAAGACGGGCAAGAATACAGCCGTGACAAAGGATCAGAAATCCAGACGGCTGGGGATGAGACCGGGACAGATATAATCTTTCCGGCATTTGTTGCTGATTTTTAAAGCTGATTTGAACATATTGAACCTTATTGGAAGGCATATTCATGATTCAGGCTACGCCATTGATGCGACAAATCGGCGGCCTCTGCACGGCTGTTATACCCTACGAGCAAACCGACCCCATTCATCGCAGTGCGCTCGGCAGCGTTCTGCGCGACGCGGTGCAGCATGAAGCCAAGGTTCACGGTGCAGATTTCAATTATGCTGGCTTCCGCAATGTTATGCAGGCGATGGCCAAGGGTGATGTTGAGGTTCTGTTCTTTGCCGCCGCCTGGGATGTCTGTGAGCCCAAGATTATCGGTGCGACGATTAATTTTCCGTCGGTGTCCCTAGAGCGCAAAGGCGATGATATCGTGGCTAAGCGCGGCATCTATAGCGAGGATGTTTGTATTCTGCCGTCAAAAATCCGTGATCTCATCGTCGAGCGACCTGTTGGAGGGAAATTTCCAGAGGCAGGGATTGGTACGCATTTTATTCAAGCCAGCGTGAGCCATTACGCCAGAAACGGTATGCTTGATGGCTCCATCCCTGCTGGACAGACCTTTGAGTTTGCTCCGACGAACGGCCAGATTGTGAAAATCCAAGAGCAGCTTGGCGCACGGCTTGGTCATGATAGGGATAGCAGCCTGTTGCGGCTGGAACGGTTAAGAAGCCCAATCTTCAATCAATGGGTCGTGCCGGTTGAAGTGGCTGCTATTCCGTTACCGAATGGCGCAACCGATCCGAACAACTTTATTGTCCGCTGGTCTGGCGCTGACGGCAAACAGAAGATTGAGGCGGCTTTCACCAAAGGCATTTCGACCTTCAAAGGCACGACCGTGACGCAAGCCCAGTTTATCAGTAACGGCAAGCTTCCGGACATGCCCGTAGTAGAAAGTGTTCTGGCTTCAATCTTAAGAGCCGCCAATCACGAAATCCGTATGCGTCGCTGGGGACATTTAAAGAATAAACCGCCAGCACAATATAGCCCTCTCATCCCCTTGTTGGCGGACAGGCAGCAAGGGTTCAAAGCTCTGATACACGCCCAGTGTTATGAATTGTTCTCCCCTGCCCCGGCCAAAGACAACAGCCTGCTATTTGGCGTCAAGCCACCGCCGATGCATCTCCATGTGTTGAGAGGGCCAGAACTGGCCGCAGGGCTGCGGACGCTCGGCGCAACATCCCGCATACTAGGATCAAACCCCATGCAAACGGCAACGCTTGACCTGCTAAAAGGCACGGGACACGATCACGCCACCAAGCCACTGAGGCTAATAGGATCGTGGCCAGGGCATACACCGCTATTCTCATTGGCTGCGTAACTCTTAGTTGGTTAGAACAGCATATGCCCAGTCGGCTTAGATTGGACATATAGCCATTACAATACAAATAACTTGCTACCGTATCTTATATCACGAAACATTATCCAAAATGCTAAGACAGCGCTGGAATTTGCTTTAATGCCGCATGATGAGCCATGCTGGAGCCAATTGCTGCATATACATCAAGCCTCAGAAATTCACCGCCGTCTGCACCCAGACTTTTTTCGTATCGGTATAAGGTCGGTCATCTGCTTCATAGTTGGCGAATTTCAGCATGACCGACAAAGTCTTCAGATGCGATTTCTCCGGCAGCTTGAAGGTTCGGCCAATCGACAGGTTGGTTTCATTGCCATACTCCCCGCGCTTTACCCCGGTGAAGCCGTGAAAGGCCGCGGTGACCTCCGTGCCGTCAATCCACTTGCCGATCCCGGAGAATTCATAAGCGGCTGAAACATAATAGTCCCTGAGGCCATTGGCTGGCGTGGTCAGAAACTTGTCTGCCCAGCCATTGAACTTGTGCAACGTTGCCAGAGGGGTCTGAAAGGCGTCTCGACCATCGCCACCCAGCTGCTCAAAGCCGAGCCGTGCCGTCAAGCCATGCCCTTTCAGCGCAGGAGAGGCGTGGTAGTAGTTCTTGTCAAAAGTCACCGGGTTCTTGCCGTAGTCACGTTGGTGCGCCCACTCCGCCTCATAGAGCAGCGACCAGGCCGACGCGAGCGGTTGTGTGCCCGTTATCCGCAGGCCATAAGTTTGCGATGATGAACTTCCAAGCTTGTCGAGGTCAAGCAGATAGGCATATGCCGTGGTGTTCAGCCAATCGAACCATTTGTGATTCAAGTGAACAAGATGGCTGTCGCTACCGGTGCGGCCGACTGAGGATCGGTTGCCGAAGACGCGATTGACCTGCCACAGATAGGCATATTGCAGCTCGGTATCCTTGATACCGCTATACGTCGCCTGTACCGCATCAAAGGTCTGGTCGTTCTGCCGCCAGTCTACTGTCCCAATAAATCTCTGGTTATCGAGATTGAGGCCTTGCCGACCAGCCTTGATTTCGGCTCCCGGGAGACCAGCCCATGAAACCCATGCCTGGTTCAGTTCAGCACTGTCAGGATCGGCGACGAGTGGATAATTCGTCCGGCCATTGATTGAATCGTTAAAGCTCTGTGTGCCAATATGCTGAACCAGCTGCCCTTCCAGATAGCCTTGGAACCCCTGGTATAGACCGGTCTTATAGCCAAGATTGGCCCGCACCGTGGATGCTTTCGCCGTTTTACGCACCGGCGCCGGGCCATTCTGATCGACATATTCAAACCGGTAACGAACCTGTCCGGTCAGCGCCCCATCCGTCAGCAGCACTTCCGGTCCGGTTGCGACCGCCCCATTTTCGGGCGTCGCCGCACCGGCGGAATAGCCGATGGCCAGCAAGGGCAAGAGCAGGAGTGAAGGCAGCGACCTTTGAAACAGCTTTCTCATGACCGGTTATCCTTTATGAACACGCTGCCGCAATCTAAAATCAGCGCATTGGCTAGCACTTGACCTAAATCAAGCGGGGCTCAGAAATTGCGAAAGGCGAGGCGAAAGTTCTTCGGTGTGGCCAAGGCGGCGACATCAAACGGGCGTGACTGCGGCCGCAGCGCGCCGAGCGTTGGTCTTTCGTTATCCGCTTTAAAGTTCTGCAGATAGTATACACCGGCATACCTGCGAGCATCGAGCGCGGCGATGATGGCGTTCACATCTTGCGCGTCGAGCAAATCCGAATGAATCGTCGTCCTGATTTCATATGACTGGTCGCGGCGCGCGAGCAGGAGATTCAGCGTTTCTGAAAATTCACTCCAGCCTTGCAGACCGGTTATGGCCTGGAATTTTTCAGGCGGGGCTTTGAAATCCAGTGCGATGCTGTCCAACATGTTGGCCGCCAGCATAGTCCGGATTGTCGTCGGGCGGGTGCCATTGGTATCAAGCTTGATGGCGTACCCCATCGCTTTCACCTGCTGGGCAAACGACAACAAGCCCGGATAGAGCGTGGCTTCGCCGCCCGAGAGGACGACACCGTCCAGCAACCCACGGCGGCGCTCCAGAAAGGCCAGCACCTTCCCGATCTCACCGCGCCCTTTGCCTCTGACAATCTGCGGATTGTGGCAATAGGCGCAGCGCATGTTACAGCCCGCCAGCCAGACGATGCAGGCGGCCTTGCCCGGGTAATCCAGCATCGTGAAAGGCGTTACCGCATACACGGGCAGAACCCTCTGCCCTGTGTCCGCAGCAACGCCTTCCGGCTCAGCCGACCGAAGCATCACACACCAGAAAACAAGTCGGCAGCCTCGATCCGCTGTTCAAGAAAATGCTGACGCTCGCGGTGTTCGCCTTTCTTGCCGGTGTTGAAGCTCTCGACCGGACGGAAATAGCCCATGACGCGCGTCCAGACATTGGTCTTGGTGCCGCAATGCGGACATTCCGGCTGTTCGCCGTTGAGATAGCCGTGCGTGTCGCAGGTCGAGAAGACCGGCGTGACCGTGATATAGGGCAGCTGGTAATTCTCGATAACCTTGCGGACAAAGCGCTTGCAGGCTTCGCTATCGGACAGCTTTTCGCTCATATAGAGATGCAGCACGGTGCCGCCAGTATATTTGCACTGCAGTTTGTTCTGCATATCCAGGGCCGCGAACGGATCTTCCGTGCAACCAACAGGCAGTTGCGAGGAGTTGGTGTAATAAATATTCTCACCGAACCCGGCTTGCAGGATGTCAGGATAGTGCTTCTTGTCTTCCTTGGCGAAGCGATAGGTGGTGCCCTCCGCCGGGGTCGCTTCCAGATTATAGAGATTGCCCGTCTCTTCCTGATAGCCGCGAATGCGCTCCCGCATGTAATCAAGCAGCTCCAGACAAAGCGCCTGCCCGTCCGCGTCGGTCACATCGGCAACGTCATGCGTGAAGTTCCGCACCATTTCGTTCATGCCGTTGACCCCGATGGTCGAGAAGTGGTTGCGGAGATGCGGCAGATAACGCTTCGTGTAGGGGTAGAGCCCGCGGTCGAACATGCGCTGCACAAAGGCGCGTTTCTTCTCCAGCGTGGAGTGGGCGATATCCATCAGGCGATCAAGTTCGCGCAACAGCCCGTTTTTGTCGCCTTGAAAACGATAGCCAAGCCGCGCCATATTCAGCGTGACGACGCCGATCGATCCTGTCATCTCCGCCGAGCCGAACAGGCCGTTGCCGCGCTTGAGCAACTCACGCAGGTCGAGCTGGAGCCGACAGCACATGGACCGCACGGCACCGGGCGAGTATGCTTCGGGATTGCGCACCCGCTCGCCGTTCGCGCCGCGCAGCCATTGACTGCCGACGAAGTTCTGGAAATAGGAAGAGCCGACCTTTGCCGCATTGTCGAAAATCGCCGCCGCAACCTTGCTCTCCCAATCAAAATCTTCGGTGATGTTGACGGTCGGGATGGGGAAGGTAAAAGGTTGGCCACTGGAATCGCCCTCGGTCAGCACTTCATAGTAGGCGATATCAATCATCTCCATTTCCGGCAGGAAATGCTTGTAGGTCAAATCCTCCAGCTGGCGAATGCCCATATCGCGCTGCCGCGCCTTGGCAAGCAGCACCGGATCATCCACACCTTTGAAGAAATGCACATCGCGGCAGGTCGGGAACTGCTCGCCAAGATCGGCTGGCGCCGTAATGTCGAGCGTCACGTTGGTAAAAGGCGACTGCCCCCAACGAGCCGGAACATTCAGATTATAAACGAACTGCCGAATCGCTTTCTTGACCGCCGTGAACGAAAGGTTGTCATAAAAGACATAGGGAGCCAGGTAAGTATCGAAACTGGAGAACGCCTGCGCCCCCGCCCATTCCGACTGCAGAATGCCGAGGAAATTGCTCATCTGCCCCAGAGCCTCGCGGAAATGACGCGGCGGACGCGAGGAGACGCGGCCACGCACGCCGTTAAATCCCTCATTGAGCAAGGCGCGCAAGGACCACCCCGCGCAATAGCCGGTCAGACAATCCAGATCATGAATATGGATATCGGCACGGCGATGCGCCGTCCCCTCCTCCGGGCTGTAAACCTCGTCGAGCCAGAAATTGGCGATAACCTTGCCGGCGAGATTGTTAATCATCCCGGCATTCGAGTAGCCCGTATTGGCGTTCGCATTGATGCGCCAATCCGACCCGGAAATATATTCCGTCACCGCGTCCGAGCAGTTCACCAGCGTCCCGCCGTAGAGGCGGCCAATCACATCGCTGGACGACGCTATTTGATGGACGCGTCCCGAATCGGCATCATGAGCGTCAAGTCGGTGGGGAAAGGCGGCTTGGGCAGGCATTCATTACCTCCATGGCAGGAATGGTGATACGGCGGGGAACAGTCTGAAAGCCGCGGGACACAAGATATTGCGGCTCTGACGACAGATTGCCACCAAGTGAGGTGCCAGCAGGTTGACCTAGGTCAACTCTCCGCCGTGAAAGACCCGGAAATCTGCTCATCGTCTGGCGCTGTGTGCTGTTGGCCACACCCTCGCTTCAGGTGATGAGTGCTGGCTTTGTTTACAATCATTAAAATGAGTGGGCGTCTGCCTGGCTATTCTGCAACCACGAATGTTCGAAACAGGCCGCGCTCCACGCGCGCCAAGGCGTGGTCAACTAGGACGTATTTCCCCGGCACCACAAACCGAAGTGTGGCGATCGTCGCGCTGCCGGGCGGCACGTTGATTGTCTGGACAGCTTTCAGCGGTGCGTTTTCTAGCGACCCGGCCTGATAAACCTCGTCAAATATTCCACCGATCACATGCAGCGCCGATGATCGGTTGGGCCCGCCATTGCCGAAAAAGATTCGCACTGTTTCGCCCGCCTTTATGCGGAGCGGCGCTTTATCGGCCAGCTTTCCGGTCAGGCCGTTCAGGACATAATATTCCGGCTGTTCCGCGAGCAGCTTGGTGCGGCTGTAGGCCAGCAATCCTTCGCTGCCATAAGGTTGCTCCGTATAAATTTCGCCCTGCAAGAAATAATACTCGTGGTCAACAGGTGGCAAGGCTTGTTCCGGCTCTACGAGAATCAATCCGGCCATGCCATTCGCGATATGCTCGGCAGCGACCGGGGTGGCACAGTGGTAAACAAATAGTCCCGCCCGCATCGCCTTGAATGAAAATTTGCCACTGCCGCCGGTTTCAGCCGCCGTCGCCATGCCGCCGCCATGGGGGGCCTGCGCGGCATGAAAATCCACGCTGTGTGTTTCCTGATTCTCACCGTTATTCTTCAATGTAACGTTGACGGTATCGCCGACGCGCACCCGGAGAAAGGGGCCCGGCACCTTGCCGCCGAAAGTCCAGTAATGGTAGCTTGTTCCGGTAGCGAGAAAGCCCGTAACCTCGCGGGCTTCGAGTTCAACATTGACCTCCTGCGCCGGGCGGCGCGGTAAAGCCGGCGGCAGGTCCGTTGGATCACGGCCAACATTGACAGATGCCATATTGGCATGATGATGCGCATGCTCCGGTTCAGCGGCGGCCACGTTGCCGGCCAGCAATAAGCTGACCCCAAGCATACAGGTCGCCCGTTGCAGAATACCCAACTGTTTCATGGCCGCTGCCCCTCTCCCCGACTCTCGTAAAACGCACATCCCGGCTGTTTATAGTAGAACCCGTTGACGAACGGCACCTGCAGCCCAAGCTTGTCGAGCTGTAGCAGGGCGGCTGCACCGGACAGCGCGCCGTCAACAACCTGCCTGAAAATCCGTATCACCTGCAGCATGTCCTGACTATGCGGCGACAAGCGAAAGCTGGTTATTCCCATTTGTTGCATCGCGGGAATCTCCCGCGCCAAATTAAGACAGCGATAGGAGAGCGTCTGTACCCCGTTGACCACCAGAAAATCTTTGTCGTCCATTGTCCGCAGCACCATGCCGTCCGGATCGGCTTCGCAAACAAACTGGCAGTTATCCTTTGTCCGGCCATGCGCACGGGCGTGGTAGCAACGCGCCGACAGCGCCAGCGGCACGCGGCCATAGACCTGCACTTCCAAGGTCACGCCCTGCGCGCGCGCGGATTCTGCCAGGAGGGCAAGGGAAGTTGCCGGAATCTCAGGGGCGAGCGTGACATGGCGCGCGCCATGCGCCGCGAGTTCTTTCAAGGTCAACTCATTGTAAACATTCACGAACGGGCCGACGCGGTGAGGCTTGCCCTTCAGATGATAAAGCGCTGCAACGTCGTTTGCTTCAACAACCGTTGTCTCAACGGCGCAGACCCCCGCCGTCATCTGCCGTTCCCGCGGCAACATAATCTCCGCCAGCGTGGTCAGAACGACTTGTTTGCCGCCTGCTGCCAGCCGTTCCATCACTTCGGGCATCAGCGGGTCAAAGAATGGTGACCGTTTGGAACAAACAACCTCGCCGAGATAGACTTCGTCGATCGGCGCTTCGTCCGCGACGCTGAAGTAGAAATCGCGCCACCGTTCTGGCGACCAGTTGAATAAAACGGGACCAAGCGTCAGTTTCGCAGGCACGATTTTATCTCCATTTTTTACTCTGATACGCGCCCGTTGTTTGTTTCTGGCCTTCCGCAAGCCGCACCAGTTCAGCGCAGTCCGGCTTGTCGCCGTCCATCACCGCGTCGATGGCGTGGCGCCATGCCGCGACGACAGCCTGAACATAGGCACGCGAACGCTGCCGCCCCTCTATCTTCAATGCATCCACCCCGGCGCCGACGAGTTCTGGCAGCAGTGCCGCAAGATTGAGACTAACGGGTTCCTCAAACGCGTAATAGGCTTCGGCGCCATGCGGGGCGAAATAGCGACCTTTGCATATTGTCGGATAGCCCGCGCTCTGGCCACAGGAGAAGCAGTCAATGGTATAACCGCCGAGTTTGCTGCGCAGATTGCGCTGCGCGTCTTCCTCATACTGCACGGCCCCGGCGGGCGAACACACCCCATCCATGTTGGTTGAGAGCCCCGTGACGTAATTGGTCAGACTGCAGCGTCCTTCCGCCATCAATCCATGATTGCCAAAGACGAATGTCTCAATCTCGCAGACGGCGCTCGCCTTGATGTCGCGGATTTCCGGGACCGTGAGGATACGCGGTAGCACCACCCGCCTGATACCGAACTGTTCGACATAATATTTTATAGCCTCGATTGATGGCGCGCCCGCCTGGACCGAAAGATGCAGGCGCTGGCGCGGGAAACGGTCGGCGATAAAGCGGGCGACGCCGATATCGGCGACGATGATTGCATCAACGCCGCAAGCGACTGCATCCTGTGCCGCGCTTTGCCAGAGCGGCACTGCTCCGGCGGGCGGGAAGGTATTCAGCGCCAGCAGCACTTTGGCAGCCCGCTTGTGCGCATAGGCCACGCCTTCGGCCAATTCCGTACGCGTAAAATTCAACCCTGGAAAATTGCGGGCATTCGTCGCATCGCGGAACCCGCAATAGACTGCATCGGCACCGGCATCAACCGCCGCACGCAGACTGGCCGGTGTCCCGGCCGGGCAGACCAGCTCTGGCGCTTTTCCGGCATGCCCCATGTCAGGCCTCTATTCTTCGCAAGATGTGCAGGCCACGTCGGCCAATCCCCCCGAACATCGCCGCGATATCGCTGGCGACGCTGCCTTCGACATCGTCCAGCGCATTCCGCAGGCAAACGACCGCCTCCGTATCACCTTCGACGACGATATCGCGCGCAAAGAAGGCTGCATCACTGTCCAGACGGCTATCAAGCAGGCGCAGCAGCTGCAGGAAGCTGCCCGTTATTCTGATATGATAATTCAGACCCTTTCGGGAACGATAGGCGCGCAATGACAGTCGCTCCGGGTCAGGCTGCAAGAGCAAAACAAAGGGCAGGTTCGACGGTTCGATGAGAAAATTTTTCCGGCAATGCAGCCCCAGCCGCTGGAACAACTGCGGTTGCGATCTGGCGACGTGGCGGATAATCGCCTGCAAAACAGGGTTATAAACCCACAGCGGCACCGGTCGCAGGATATATTTGGGGGCGTTGCGCCGTCGCGCAAGTCTGTCTGGTGTCATAGGGCGCGCTCTCGAAACATAAAAGCGACTCACACCACAAACCGCCGCGCGTGTAGTTGATCTGCGTCAAGGTCGGGCATAGTCTAAGTTGCTTAGCTCTTAGGGGCATGAAAGGATGGGGTGAATGCTGACTTATCAGCAGGCGTTGGCGACATGTCTTGCCGCTGCAGACCGGGTGCTAGAAACGGAAAGCGTTGCGTTGCTCGACGCACCCGGCCGTGTACTCGCCGACGATATTGTGGCCGCATTGGCCATCCAGCCCTTTGACAATGCCGCGATGGATGGCTACGCCGTGTATTGCGAGGATTTGGCGACGGCGACGTCGGCGACGGCGGTTCAGCTGCCCTGTCACCGTGTCATTGCGGCCGGGGATCGGGATGCGCTCCCGGCGCTTCAGCGCGGCAGCTGCGCACGTATAATGACTGGGGCGCCCATGCCACCCGGCGCCAACGCTGTCGTGCAAATCGAACGGACGGCCACCGCCGCAGACAAGATGGTCACTTTCACGGCACCGTGTGCGCTGCATGAGAATGTCCGTCACGCCGGGGAGGATTTCAAGCTGGGCGACCGCGTTCTTGAGCGAGGCAGAATCATCGCCACGCACCATATCATGCCGTTGGCAACGCTCGGTCTTGGCAAGCTGCCGGTTATCAGGAAACCGCGCGCCGCTGTCATCACGACCGGCAAAGAACTCGCCTCATCGCTTGACCAGCCCTTGCCGCAGGGGATGATTTATAACTCCAATCACTTCTATATCTGCGGGGCGCTGACGGCGATGGGGGTTGAGATTGCGGCGACTCATACGGTCGCGGATGACCCTGCCAGTCTGCGCCGCCTGCTGCTGCAGGTTATGCAACAGAATTTCGACCTGGTCATTTCCAGCGGCGCCGTCTCTGCCGGCGATTTTGATATCGTCAGACCCGTTCTTGAGGAGCTTGGCGCCACGATTCTGTTCCACAAAATCAAGGTCAAGCCGGGCAAGCCCAACCTGTTCGCCAAACTGCCGAATGGTTGCCTCTATTTCGGCCTTCCCGGTAATCCGGTTGCCACGGCGGCTGGCCTGCGCTTTCTGGTCCAGCAGACTGTGCGCAAGATGCGCGGGGTCGACGCTGAGAAGCCGCTCTACGCCCGCGCCATGAACCGGTTCGTCAAACCGGCCGGTCTGCATATGTTCTTGAAAGGCTCGGTGGAAGGATGGGAAGATGGCTCGCTGACCGTTGATATCCTCGACGGTCAGGCATCCTTCATGGTCAGCCCGTTTCTGCAGATGAATGCCTGGGTTTCTGTCGCGGAGGATGTTCAGGAAATCAAAGCCGGTCAGGTTCTGCCGGTATTTCTCATGACGGAATGCGCCACGGCAGGATTGCCCTGATGATGCGCGCATTGCTCACAGCCGTCTTTTCCGTGGCGTGAACACAGCGCGGCGGTATCCGAATCACAGAAGTGACACAAGACATAGGCGTCACGCATTTTGATCCGCTCGCCGTCGATGTCGATGCCAAGCGCCTTAATCTGCTGCAAGGTGCGGGAGAATGTCTCCGGCGTGATGCCGAGATAGTTGGCAACGGTCTGCTTCCGGAAGGGCAGCGTGAATTCCAGACTGTCTGGCGCCATTTCCAGATGGCGGGTGAGAAAATAGTAACCGACCCTTTGCAACGGCGACTTGATATTCATCGCATCGATCTGATGCATGGCATTCTTGTAATGACGCGCGACGATGCGCAGGAGATTCGCGGCAAAAGCCGCATCGTCCAGCACATGCCGCTTCACGATATGCGCTGGCAGGAGCAGCAGTTGCGATGCTTCCATCACCTGGACATTGATGGGAGAATCGCCGCCCATGAACATGACCGCTTCCATGCACGTATCACCGGGCAACAACATGCGAATCGTTGCCTCTCTGCCTTCGGCGTCCATGCGGAAAGTGCGGGCCGCGCCCTTAATGACCATGTAAAGGCATTCGGGCTTGTCGCCTTGCTGGACCAAAACATGCCCTGCGGCAAAATCTCGCAATGACGAAGCCTGGAGCAAGGTCTGCAGGCCGGTCTCGGAAATACCGCTGAATAGTCCTGACTTTTCATGCCCTTGGCTGGCATGCAGGACTTCAAGTTCTTTCACGGTCATCGGCATGAGGACTTGGCGCTCCGCATCGCTTGATTCAGATCAAGAGGTTTCACTTTAGCAGCTGTCACACAGCTTGCGGAAATTCTTTCTGCGGCCTGATTCAGTGCCGAAACGCTGCTTATGAGTGGAAAGACCATGACCATACGGAAGACAGACCAGACGCGCGCGCTTGTCCTGAGTACGCTGGCGTTTACGACCTGCTTTGCGGTTTGGACGATTTTCTCCATCATCGGCATTCAGATCAAGCAGAACCTTGGGTTAAGCGATACGGCGTTCGGCCTGCTGGCGGGCACCCCAATCCTTGTCGGCTCCCTGACGAGGATCTTTCTTGGCATCTGGGCTGACCAATATGGCGGTCGATTGATTTATAGCGGTTTGATGGTGTCGGCCGCTATCGCGACCTGGATGCTGACATGGGCAGAGAGCTACCAGCAATTTCTGCTGGCCGCCGCTGGCGTAGGCCTGGCGGGTGGCTCTTTCGCGGTCGGGGTCGCCTATGTCTCCAAATGGTATGAAAAAGGGCAGCAGGGCACAGCTCTGGGCATTTTTGGCGCTGGGAATGTCGGGGCTGCGGTTACGAAGTTCTGCGCGCCGTTCGTCATGGTGGCGGCTGGCTGGCAAATGGTGGCGCAGATCTGGTCGGTGACCCTGCTGGTTATCGGGGTTCTGTTCTGGCTTTTGAGCAAGGACGACCCGGATCTGCGCAGCCGCCGCACATCCGGCCGGAAATCGCCGGGTCTCTTCGCGCAACTGGCGCCGCTTAAAAAGCTCCAAGTCTGGCGCTTCTCGCTTTACTACTTCTTTGTCTTCGGGGCCTTCGTCGCCCTTGCCTTGTGGCTCCCCCGCTATCTGACCGGAGCCTACGGCATGGACATTAAAACCGCAGGCATGATCGGGGCGGCCTATTCAATTCCCGCCAGCTTGTTCCGTATTCTCGGCGGGTGGCTCTCTGACCGGTGGGGCGCGCGCAAAGTCATGTATCTCACTTTTGCCGTTTCGACCGTGTGCTGCTTCCTCCTCTCCTACCCGTCAACGCAGTATGTCGTTAAGGGCATCAAGGGCCCGATTGCGTTCACAATCAGCATGGATATCTTGCCATTCACGCTGCTGATCTTTGTTCTGGGCTTCTTCATGTCCTTGGGCAAAGCCGCTGTCTTCAAGCATATCCCGGTTTACTATCCTGACCGTGTTGGCGCCGTCGGCGGAATGGTCGGCATGATTGGCGGGCTGGGCGGCTTTATCCTCCCTATCGCCTTCGGCGCGCTGAACGACCTCATCGGGATCTGGACCAGCTGCTTCATGCTGCTTTTTGCCCTGGTCGCCACGGCTTTCCTTTGGATGCATTTCTCCATTCGCGCGCTGGAGCGCGCCCAGAACCCGGCCTTGAAGAAGCCCGCCGACCTCCCTGAATTCGGTCAGCAGCCAGCACACAACATCAGGAGTTAACATGAGTAGAGTTTTGCAGACCTGGTACCCGGAAGACGCTGCTTTCTGGCAGTCCCAGGGACGGCGTATCGCGCGCAAGAATTTGTGGATATCCGTTCCAGCATTGCTGCTGGCGTTCGCGGTCTGGATGGTCTGGAGCGTTGTCGTCGTCAATCTGCCCAAAATCGGCTTCAGCTTCACGACTGACCAGCTCTTCTGGTTGACGGCCTTGCCGGGGCTGTCCGGGGCGACACTGCGGATTTTCTACTCCTTTATGGTGCCCATATTTGGTGGTCGACGTTGGACGGCCATCAGCACAGCCTCGCTGCTCATTCCTGCTGTCGGCATCGGCATTGCCGTCCAAGACCCGTCAACCCCCTACAGCCTGTTTGTGCTTCTCGCCCTGCTTGGCGGGCTTGGCGGCGGCAATTTTGCCTCCAGCATGGCCAATATTACCTATTTTTTCCCGAAAAAGGAAAAAGGCAGCGCGTTGGCGATTAATGCCGGACTTGGCAATCTCGGCGTCAGCACCATGCAATTCCTGGTGCCAATCGTCATAACCTTTAGCCTGTTTGGTTCTGTGGCCGGCGCGCCACAAACGGCTGGCGATAAAACGCTTTGGGTGCAGAACGCCGGTTTCGTCTGGGTGCCATTTATTCTGGCGGCCACAGTGGCGGCCTGGTTCGGCATGAATGACATCGCGGAGGCCAAAGCCTCGCTGAGCAGCCAGATGGCTATCTTCAAACGCAAGCATAACTGGATTATGTGCCTGCTCTATATCGGCACATTCGGTTCATTCATCGGCTTTTCTGCAGGCCTGCCCCTATTGGCCAAGACAGCATTCCCCACGGTGAATTCGTTGCAATATGCCTTTCTTGGTCCTTTGGTTGGCGCCCTGACCCGCGCGGGGAGCGGTTGGATCGCCGATAAATTCGGCGGTGGTCGCGTCACATTCTGGGTCTTTGTGGTGATGATTATTGGCGCCGCGGGCGTCTGGTATTTCCTGACCATCAAAGAGCAGCCCCATGCATTCTATGGCTTTTTTGCCATGTTCATTCTGCTCTTTGGCGCAACCGGTGTTGGCAATGCCTCGACGTTCCAGATGATACCGGTCATTTTCTGGCAGGAGCGCAGCAAGGCGCTCCATGGCGAGGATGCGGCATCGATTCGCAAGGTCGCCGAACGCGAAGCGGCCGCGACGATTGGCTTCAGTTCAGCCGTTGGGGCGTTCGGTGCCTTTTTCATCCCCAAGAGTTATGGCACAGCCGTCGCCCTCACCGGCAAGGTTGATGCCGCCTTGCTTGTTTTCATCGCCTTCTATGTCATCTGCCTTGTCGTGACATGGTTCTTCTACACCCGAAAGAATGCAGAAATCCCCTGCTGAGGACAGAATTGACTTGAATCAAGGCGAAGCCCTGCATTCTGGACGATACAGCACAGAAACTTGGAGCAGACTCTATGAGCTATTTTGTTGATCGTTTGCGTTACTTCACCAAGCGCGCGGAAACCTTCTCGGGTGGTCACGGCATCACGACCGATGAGAACCGCGGCTGGGAAAGTGCATATCGTGACCGGTGGGCGCACGACAAAATTGTCCGCTCCACGCATGGCGTGAACTGCACGGGTTCCTGCTCGTGGAAAATCTATGTCAAGAACGGGTTGATTACCTGGGAGACGCAGCAGACCGACTATCCGCGAACCCGCCCTGATCTGCCAAACCATGAGCCGCGCGGTTGCGCCCGCGGCGCGAGCTATAGCTGGTATATTTACTCCGCCAATCGCCTGAAATACCCGATGATTCGCAAGAAGCTGCTGAAGCTCTGGCGTCAGGCCAAGGCTCAGAATGGCGGCGACGCCGTTGGCGCCTGGCGGGCGATACAAGCCGACCCGGCGCTGCGCGAATCCTACCAGAAAGCCCGCGGCCAGGGAGGCTTTGTTCGCGCCGGATGGGAAGAAGCTTCGGAAATCATCGCCGCCGCCAATATTCATACCATCAAGGAACACGGGCCTGATCGCATCATCGGCTTCTCGCCCATTCCGGCGATGTCGATGGTGTCCTATGCCGCCGGATCGCGTTACCTGTCGCTGATCGGTGGCGTCTGCATGAGTTTCTATGATTGGTACTGCGACTTACCCCCCTCCTCGCCCCAGACCTGGGGCGAGCAGACCGACGTGCCGGAAAGTGCCGACTGGTACAATGCCGGCTTCATCATCATGTGGGGCTCGAATGTGCCGCAGACGCGCACGCCTGACGCCCACTTCATGACCGAAGCCCGCTACCGCGGCACCCAGATCGTGACGATTACCCCAGACTATTCCGAAGCATCCAAATTCGGCGATATCTGGCTGCACCCGCGGCAGGGCACGGATGCCGCCCTGGGAATGGCCATGGGTCACGTCATTCTCAAGGAATTTCATCTTGAGAACCCATCCGAGTATTTCGATACCTACTGCCGCACCTATACGGACATGCCTTTCCTGGTCAAGCTGGAGAAGCGCGGCGACTACTATGCGCCGGGACGGATGCTACGCGCTGCCGACTTTGCTGACCAGCTGGCTGAAGCGAACAATCCGGAATGGAAGACCGTTTGCTTTGATGAGCATACGGGCGACGTTGTGGTGCCGACCGGATCGATTGGCTTCCGCTGGGGCGACGATGGCAAATGGAATATCGCGCCGACCAATGCTCGCACCGGTGCGGAGTTCAAACCTTGCAAGTCGCTGCTTGGCCGCCAGGACGGTGTCGTCGATGTAGGCTTTCCGTATTTTGGAGGGCAGATTCACGAACATGGCTATTTTGAAGCCAACCGCCAGCAGGATATCCTGCGGCGCGAAGTCCCGGTGCGTTACCTTGACCTGAAGGGCGAGAAAGTCCCGGTCGCCTGCGTCTTCGATTTGCTGTGCGCGAATTATGGCATCGCGCGGCCAGGGCTTAGTGCCAAGAACGTCGCCAGCGACTATGATGCGAACATCCCCTATACGCCGAAGTGGCAGGAGTCCGTCACGGGGGTCAAGGCTGAGGATGCTATTCGCGTTGCCCGAGCCTTCGCGCAAAATGCCCATGTGACCAAAGGCAAATCGATGGTGATCATCGGGGCGGCGATGAACCACTGGTATCATATGGACATGAACTACCGTGCCGCCATCAACATGCTGGTCTTCTGCGGCTGTATCGGACAATCCGGCGGCGGCTGGTCACATTATGTCGGGCAGGAGAAGTTGCGTCCGCAGACCGGCTGGGCACCACTCGCCTTCGCCCTGGACTGGGTGCGCCCGCCCCGGCAGCAGAATTCAACATCCTTCTTCTATGCCCATACCGATCAGTGGCGCTACGAATCCCTTGAGCTGGATGAAATTCTGTCGCCGCTAGCCGATAAAAACCGCTGGCGCGGATCGCTCATCGATTGCAACGTGCGGGCAGAACGTATGGGGTGGCTGCCATCGGCACCACAGCTCCAGGAGAATCCGCTGGGTCTCGTCAAGGCCGCGGAAATCGAGGGCAAAGACCCCGTCGCCTATGTCGTGGAGAATTTGAAGTCTGGCGAGCTGCGCATGTCATGCGAGGATCCGGATCATCCCGACAACTGGCCACGCAACATGTTTGTCTGGCGCTCCAATATTCTGGGTTCCAGCGGCAAAGGTCATGAATATTTCCTCAAGCATTTCCTTGGCACCCAGCATGGTGTGCAGGGCAAAGACCTTGGCGAAGAAGGCAAGCGTTGCTCTTCCGACGTTGTGTGGCATGACAAGGCGCCGGAAGGAAAGCTGGACCTGCTCGTCACGCTCGATTTCCGCATGTCGACAACCTGCATCTATTCCGACATCGTCCTGCCGACGGCAAGCTGGTACGAGAAGAATGATCTCAACACCTCAGACATGCATCCCTTCATTCACCCCTTGTCGAAGGCGATTGACCCTGTCTGGCAGAGTAAATCGGACTGGGACATCTATAAAACCATCGCGAAAAAATTCTCCGAACTTTGCCAGGGCCATCTTGGCAAAGAGAAGGAAATTGTTTTAACCCCCATTCTGCATGATACGGCGGGCGAACTCGCGCAATACGATGTCAAGGAATGGCGGCAGGGTGAGTGCGAGCCGATACCGGGCAAGACCATGCCCGCGATGAAGGTCGTTGAGCGCGACTACCCCGCGACCTACGCACGTTTCACGTCGCTGGGGCCGCTGCTGGAGAAACTCGGTAACGGTGGAAAAGGCATCAGCTGGAACACGGAGCATGAGGTTGATTTCCTCAAGAAACTCAATGGCGAATGTGATGGTCGCGCCAGAATTGAGAGCGATATTGATGCCTGCGAAGTTGTCCTGTCGCTCGCGCCAGAGACCAATGGCGAGGTCGCGGTTAAAAGCTGGGCGGCGCTCAGCAAGATAACCGGCCGTGACCATACGCATCTCGCCTTGCCCAAGGAAGAGGAGAAAATTCGCTTCCGGGACATTCAGGCACAGCCGCGGAAGATCATCAGCTCTCCGACCTGGAGCGGTATTGAGTCCGAGCATGTTTGCTACAACGCAGGTTACACCAATGTTCATGAGTTCATCCCCTGGCGCACACTGACCGGCAGGCAGCAGCTTTACCAGGATCATCCGTGGATGATCGACTTCGGCGAAGGCCTGGTCTCCTATCGTCCTCCCATCAATACGCGGACAGTCGGGGCGATGCTGGACAAGCATGGCAAGGAATCCCCCACTATTCTGCTGAACTTTATTACTCCACACCAGAAATGGGGCATCCACTCAACCTATACAGACAATCTGCATATGCTGACCTTGTCGCGCGGCGGGCCGATTGTCTGGATCAGTGAAATCGACGCCAAGAAAATTGGCGTGAAAGATAATGACTGGCTGGAAGTCTTCAACACCAATGGGGCGATTATGGCGCGCGCCGTCGTCTCGCAGCGCGTCAACAAGGGTATGATGCTGATGTATCACGCGCAGGAAAAGCTGGTGCATACACCGGGGAGCCGGATCACCAATGCCCGCGGCGGGATCCATAACTCGGTCACACGCGCGACACTGAAGCCAACGCATATGATTGGCGGCTATGCCCAACTTTCATATGGCTTCAATTATTACGGCACGGTGGGGTCAAACCGCGATGAATTTGTGATCGTGCGCCGCGTTGACAAGGTGGACTGGATGGAAGGAGCTGCTGCCGAATGATATCGGCCTCTTCTCTTCAAACCCAGTCTGCTCACCAAGATGCTGAGAAGTAAGCGGCCAACCTAAACGCTGGCCGCAAGTTAGAACAAGACAACGAACAGGTTATATCATGAAAATCCGCGCCCAAGTTGGTATGGTGCTCAATCTCGATAAGTGCATCGGCTGTCACACCTGCTCCGTCACCTGCAAGAATGTCTGGACGTCGCGCGAAGGCGTAGAATATGCCTGGTTCAACAATGTCGAGACCAAGCCCGGTATTGGCTACCCGAAGGAATGGGAGAATCAGGATAAGTGGCGCGGCGGCTGGCGACGGCACGCCAACGGGAAGATTGCGCCGCGGCAAGGCGGACGCTGGCGTATCCTCGCCAATATTTTTGGCAACCCGAATTTGCCGGAGATTGACGATTATTACGAGCCCTTCACTTTCGACTATGACCATCTCCAGAAGGCACCAGAATCCAAGACGATGCCGACGGCCCGTCCGCGCTCCATCATTTCCGGGCAGCGGATGGAGAAAGTGAGTTGGGGACCAAACTGGGAAGAAATCCTGGGTACGGAGTTTGAGCATCGCAAGAAAGACTACAACTTCACCGATGTGGAAAAAGACATCTATGGTGAATTTGAAAACACTTTCATGATGTATCTGCCGCGTCTGTGCGAGCACTGCCTGAACCCGACCTGCGTAGCCTCCTGCCCGTCCGGCTCGATCTACAAGCGCGAAGAAGACGGGATTGTTCTGGTTGATCAGGATAAATGCCGTGGCTGGCGTATGTGCATCTCTGGCTGCCCTTACAAAAAGATTTATTACAACTGGCAGACCGGCAAGGCGGAGAAGTGCACATTCTGCTATCCGCGCATTGAAAACGGCGAACCGACGGTCTGCTCGGAAACCTGCGTTGGCCGCATCCGTTATCTTGGGGTCATTCTTTATGACGCAGACCGGATTGAAGAAGCCGCTAGCGTGGAGAAGAACGAAGATCTTTATGAGGCGCAGTGTCGCATTTTCCTCAATCCCCATGACCCCGAAGTCATCGCCCAGGCACGGCGCGATGGTATTCCGGACAACTGGATTGAAGCGGCGCAGAAATCGCCCGTCTATAAAATGGCAATCGACTGGAAAGTGGCGTTCCCGCTGCACCCGGAATACCGGACGCTGCCGATGGTTTGGTATATTCCGCCGCTCTCGCCGGTTCAATCTGCGCTCAACGCCGGGAAACTCAATGCGCCGCAGAATGGGGTCATGCCAAACCTGGATGACATGCGGATTCCAATCAAGTATCTGGCCAATATGCTGACAGGTGGCAAAGAACAGCCGGTTCGTCTGGCGCTGCAGCGCATGATGGCCATGCGTCACTACATGCGCGGCAAGCATATCGAAGGCAAGGTGGACACTGGGGTGCTC
Source organism: Bdellovibrionales bacterium (assembly GCA_039808825.1). GTDB lineage: Bacteria > Pseudomonadota > Alphaproteobacteria > UBA9219 > RFNS01 > JAGOHT01. The sequence goes on from JBDHTV010000002.1 coordinate 23,565, forward strand.
TATGCAGCCGGGCTGACGCCGGACCTGGTCGAAGACATGTACAAGATTATGGCGATTGCCAATTATGAAGATCGGTATGTCATTCCGACCGGGCACCGTGAAGAAACGCTGGACGCTTATGGCGAAAGCGGCGGTTGCGGCTTTAGCTTCGGCAATGGGTGTGCCGGCCATAGCAACAGCAAGTTTGACCTGTTTGAGCAGCCGAAACAAAGCCGTGGTCAGAGCGGCTCAACCAAGGACAACCGCATCAACACCATTTTTACCCGCGATCACTACGAGCCGAAGCTGGCACCCCGCGATGCGGGCGAGTCTCCGCCCAAGAAATCAAGCGGCTGCGGCGGTTGTTGCGGCGGCCAGTGCGGATAGGAGTTATCAATGCTGACGTTGAAAGTGATTGGCCGTTTGCTGTCCTATCCGGAATCGCAGGAGCCTGGAATGATTGATGGCTGTGCGAGGCTTCTCCAGCAGGAGGGCTGGCTGACCGTCCCGACACAGAAAAAAATTATTCAGATGCTCCGCTCACAGCAGGACGAAGATCTACTCGATCTGCAGGAAGCCTATACGGATCTGTTTGACCGCACGCCTTCCCTTTCGCTGCATCTTTTTGAACATGTTCACGGCGATTCACGCGATCGCGGCCAGGCCATGGTCGATTTGCTGGAACTCTACCGGCAATCCGGTCTCGATATCGCTACCGATGAGCTGCCTGACTACTTGCCGTTGTTCCTGGAATTTCTCAGTACGCAGCCGCTTGAAGTCGTCCGCGGCCATCTGGATAGCGCCGTCAATGTCATCGCCGCGATTGGTGAACGACTGAATCGACGCCAATCTTCCTATGCCGTTCTGTTTGACGGTTTGGTCGAAATGGCGGCACACGCCCCTGATCCTGCCCAGCTGACGATGGCTCTGCAGCAGGCTTCAGGCGCCCCCACTGCCGCCGCCGAGCTTGACGCGGTATGGGAAGAGCAATTTGCCTTCGCCAACACCGCGCAAACGACCGGCATTTCCGACGGTTGTCCGAAGGCTCAGGCCATGCTGGCCACGATCGAAGAACGTCTCAGCGCGACACAGGAGGCCAAGATATGAGCAGCGGTCTAGATTTTTTCTTGTTCCAGATTTTTCCCTATATTGCGCTCGGCGCCTGCGTGCTGGGCACACTGCTGCGCTTTGATCGCGACCCATTCTCCTGGCGTAGCAAATCAAGCCAGCTCCTGCGTCGCCGTCAGCTCATCTGGGGCAGCGTCCTCTTCCATACGGGTATTCTGGTCATTCTCGGCGGGCATTTTGTCGGGCTGCTTACCCCCATCGCGGTTTTTGACGCCATGGGAGTCTCACACGGTGCCAAACAGATTCTGGCTATCACGGCCGGCGGCATTGCCGGCATCTTTTGCCTCGTGGGACTGCTGCTCCTGCTTCACCGGCGACTTTTTGATCCGCGCATCCGGGCCAACAGTTCTTTTGCCGATATTGCCGTGCTCTTCCTGCTGCTGAGTCAACTGCTGATTGGCTTATGCACCATCACGGTATCCATGCAGCATCTGGACGGTCATGAGATGGTCAAGTTTATGGAATGGGCGCAGCACATTGTGACCTTCCGCGGCGGGGCGCATGAATTTATCGCTGATACTGCCTTGGTGTTCAAACTTCACATCACGCTTGGCTTGTTCATCCTGCTGGTCTTCCCCTTCACACGGCTGGTTCATATGTTGAGCGCCCCGCTCGGCTTTGTGTTCCGTCCTTACCAGATTGTCCGCAAGAGGGCTTCGTGATGCGCTCATTAACCCCGGGTATTATCATTAATGGCTGCAAAATATCTGAAACCGATATTGATGCCGAGGTGCAATACCATCCAGCTGGCAGCCTCGCGGAGGCACGACATGCGGCCAAACGTTCGCTGGTCATCCGCGAACTGCTTTTGCAACGCGCCACAGAGGCGGGCTATTTGTCGGCTTCAAGACAGGACAATATTAAAGACCTAGACCAGATCATTGATAATCTTCTGGAATCAGAGATTAAAATTCCGGAGGCGGACGAGGCGACCTGCCTGCGTTACTATGAGAACAACCAGAAAAAGTTCCTGACCTCGCCGATCTTTGATGTGTCTCATATTCTTTACCTCGCGCCGCCAGAACAGGCCACGGTGCGCGCCGAAGCCCTTGAGCGCGCCAACCTTGCTTTGGCCCGGCTGCGCGCCGAGCCCGGGCTATTCGAACAGCTGGCACGATCGGAATCGGCATGCTCCTCGGCGTCCGCGGGGGGACACCTGGGGCAAATCAGCCACGGGCAAACCATGCTGGCGTTTGAAACCGCGCTCCTGCAGATGCAGGAGGGTGAACTGAGCAAAGAGCCGGTAGCCACGAGCGTTGGCTACCATATTATTCGCGTCAACAAACGTGCCGAAGGGCGGCAGCTGCCATTTTCTGCCGTAGCCACCTGGATCAAAGAGTATCTGAACGAGCAGTGCTGGAACCGAGCCTTCCATCAGTATGTCACGCTCCTTGCCGGGCGCGCCCAGATAAGCGGCTATACTTTCGAGGCAGCAAATTCGCCTCTCGTGCAATAATTTTTCGAGAAGTGGCATGAACCGTCTTTTGGCACACCCCTTTCTGGCGCGCGGATTCCGCCCGTTTTTCTTCTTCGGTTCGCTCTACAGCCTGCTTTGCCTGGTGCTTTGGGGCGGGTTTTACGCCGGTATCGTCGTGCCCGGGCCATCATTTCTCGATCCGGTTTCCTGGCATGCGCACGAAATGATTTTCGGCTTCACCATCGCAATTGTCGCCGGCTTCCTGCTGACTGCCGTTGCCAACTGGACCGGCGGCGCGCCAGCACGGCAGCTCCACCTGGCGCTGCTGTGTTTGCTGTGGATGATCGCCCGTATCGCGGTGAATTTTGATATGGGTTTGCCGCCCTGGCTTGCCATTCTGTTCACGACGGCCTTTATCCCTGCCCTGGCAATATCGTTGTCGATTCCGCTCATCCGCAGTTGGAGCAAACGCAATTTTGTTTTCCTGACTCTCCTCGGCGTGCTTTTTGGTTCTGACTTATATTTTCTGCTGACTCTGAGCCGTACGCCACTCTATGTGGCGCTGATGATGATACTGACGATGGTGTCGCTCATCGGCGGGCGGATTATTCCGTCTTTCACGGTGGCGGCGCTGCGCCGCAAGGGCATCATGGCTTTTCAGACGGATCAGCCCCGAACAGACTTCATCGCGCTCATGACGCTGATTGCGACCACCCTATCGTTGATTTTCGCTCCCAACAGTCTTTGGCTGAGCGCCTCGGCGGGGGCGGCCGCAGCCGTTCACGGCCTTCGCATGCGGCATTATCACACCCTGCCCGCCTTGCGTGACCCGATGCTGTGGATTTTGCATGTTGGCTACAGCTGGCTTGTTCTTGGCCTCTTCCTGCTGGCGTTGACCGGAATTGGCGTCACCACCATAGCCAGCGTTATTCACGCATTAACGGCCGGCTGTATCGGTTCAATGTGCCTCGGCATGATGTGCCGCGTGACTCTTGGCCACACGGGCCGACAGCAGCATGCCTCCAGGCTGACCGTCATCGCCTTCGGGCTGATTCAGGGCGCCGCTTTGCTCAGAGTCTTTGGTCCCATGATGCTGCCGGACCAGATGAGCACCATCATCATAATCTCTGCGACCTTGTGGTCAGCAGCCTTCGGGCTCTATTTCTTTGCTTACGCGCCCATGCTCGTCAGCCGACGGATCGACAACCAGGAAGCCTAAACCCCAGGCGCGGAGCGACGATCAGCACGGCTTGCCAAACAGCGAGATATCGCAATAATCCGTCAAGGCCATCATATCGGTAATCGTTATCTCACCGCTGGGGTTGGTCTTGACGCCATAGGGGGACAGTTTTGCCAAGGCGCGCGAGAACGTCTCTGGCCGGATGCTCAGTCGATGGGCGATGACCGATTTGTCATAGGGCAGGTTGACCGTCCAGAAACCACGGGCATTGCCCTCCTTGTGTTCACAAAATCTTAGCAGGAAGGCTCCAATTCTTTGTGGTGCCGTCCGTGTCGTGACTTGCTCGATCTGCTGTACCAGATAGTGTTGCCGTGATGCGATTGCGGCAAGGATACGCAAGGCGAACTGACTATCCTCCTCAATTTTCTGCACGAAGAAGCTGCGCGGAATTTCCAGCAGCACAGTCTCTTCCAGCGCCTGAGCATGAACGGGATAGGTTCTGCTGTTGTTGAACACGGCCGCCTCGGCAAAGGACTCGCCGGGGCCGAGGACATGAATCACTGACTCTCCCCCCTCGCGCGACAAGCGATAGAGCTTGACCCAGCCTTTGAGAACGACATAGAAGGCCTCCGCCACATCGCCCATGGCAAAGATCTCACGGTTCTTCTGATAGGGGCGCTGATGCGCACGCTCCAGCAGCAAGGCGAGATCGGTATCTTCAATGCTTTGAAACATTGCAGTGTTTTTTACGAGTCGGGCAATATCCATGATGATCTGCACTTGCTGTTGCATCCTCAGGCTCACATACTGCGGCATCGTGCCGCAGAATAGAATCGACCCTGCTTGCAGTGTTAATCTATTGAAATAAAAGGCGGCGCGACTTGATTGTGGTCAAGTTACGCCAGGCGCTTTACCGCCACTATGCGCCTGAAGAATTATCCGGAGAAGAACGCCGGATCGCTCCGAAGCCATTGAGCCTAAGTCGGTTGTCACCGATATGGCTTCTTGGCCGGGGTTGCGGGGGAAACGCCGCGGCCTCCCTGTCTGGAAAGGAGACGCCATATGACAGCGAACACCGGCCTAGCGGATGCTTTTGGTCGCCGATTTTATTATCTCCGTCTGTCACTGACGGACGTTTGTAATTTTCGCTGCAGCTACTGTCTTCCCAACGGCTACACAAAGTCAGGCTGCGACGATTTTCTGTCGCTGGACGAAATTACACGACTGGTGACAGCCTTTTCCGCGTTAGGGATGAAGAAAATACGCCTCACCGGCGGGGAGCCGACATTACGAACGGATTTTGTCGCAATCGCCCGGTCAGTCAGTCGTATTCCCGGCATCCAGACAGTCGCGGTCACAACGAACGGCTACCGGCTGCGTGAACGCGCCGCTGCGTATGCGGCCGCAGGCATCAGATCCATCAATATCAGCATCGACTCGCTCCGTCCCGCGATTTTTAGCCATATCACCGGCCATGACCGTCTGAATGAGATTCTGCAGGGGGTTGCCGCCTGCCGCGAAGCCGGGTTTCAGAAGATCAAAATCAATACGGTCCTGCTCAAGGGCGTGAATGACAGCGAGCTGGATGCCTTCATCGATTTTGTCGTCACCAAGAATCTTACCCTGCGCTTCATCGAGCTGATGCGGACATTGGATAACAAGGACTATTTCGCGCAGTATCATGTCTCGAGTGACTTTATTACCAATACGCTGCGGGCGCGCGGGTGGCAGCAGACAATCCGTGCGCATGACGACGGGCCGGCAATCGAATATATGCATCCGGGCGGCACAGGGCGCATTGGCATCATTGCCCCCTATGGCAAGGATTTTTGTCAGAGCTGCAATCGCCTGCGGGTTTCGGCGCGCGGCAATCTGCACCTTTGCCTGTTTGGAGAGGAAGGCTATTCACTGCGGCGCTGGCTGCAGCATGACGGGCAGGCTGCGGAGCTGCAGAGCCGGATCGTCAGTCTCCTGCAACATAAACGCGCCGGGCACGGGCTGCATCATCAAGACAGCGGCGCGACCCATCATCTGGCGTCCATCGGAGGATAATCATCATGCTGCCCAGTTCGGCTTTCCTGCAGTTTCCTGATACCTGCGTTGCCCAGTTCAAGATGATTGATGTTGGACGCAAGCGGCCGACCTGGCGCATGGCGGTGGCAAGCGGCAGCATTGTGCTGGGCGCAGAAGCATATGCCGCCCTGAAGGCCGGGACGTTGCCAAAAGGCAATGTCCTCGCCCTGGCCGAGGCTGCCGCCATCATGGCCGCCAAGAATACCCCGAATACGATACCGCTCTGTCATACGCTGCCGCTCGATCAGGCAACCGTCCACTTTGAGCTCCAGGACGACGACCAGGCCGTCATTGCCTATTGCCAGGTGCGTGCGCATGCCAAAACAGGTGTCGAGATGGAAGCACTGTGCGGCACCCAGGCGGCCTTGCTGACGCTTTGGGATCTGACCAAAGGTGTAGACCCCAATTTATCCATTCACACTGTTCGCCTGCTGGTCAAAAGCGGGGGTAAAAGCGGACTCTGGATTAATCCTGCTGGCATTCCTGACTGGCTGCGGCAGCAATTGCCGCAGAACGAGCTGGCCGGCACCAGCGCGGCCGTGCTGGTCATGAGCGACCGGGCAAGCCGCGGCACCTACGCCGATGAATCTGGCGCTTTTCTGCGCACCGCACTCGCCGCGGCCGGAGCCGACGTCGTCGGCTACGAGGTCGTGCCTGACGAAATGACCACAATTGCCGCTTCGCTGCGCCAGATCATTCGCGCGCATCAACCCGATATCCTGCTGGCCTCCGGGGGCACAGGCCCCGGCCCCCGCGATGTCACCCCCGATGTCCTGGTCGCGTTATGCGATAAAATGCTGGATGGTCTGGGCGACCTGCTGCGCCAGGAAAGCCAGCACATCACGGAAACGGCCTGGTTATCGCGAATGACCGCCGGCATGAAGGACGGGACGCTGATTATTGCCCTGCCGGGCAGCCTGAAGGCTGTTCGAGAGTGCTGGGATATACTGCGGCCCTTTATCGGCACGGCTCTCAGCAGAATCAAACAACAATCTTGATTGCGGACAGCAAGATGACAACGGTTCATATCAAATATTTTGGGGTGTTTCGCACCATGGGGAGCGGAATAGAGCTGGAAATCCCCGTCGGTTCGACCGTCGCGGCGGTCAAGACAGCGTTATGGCAGGCGCTGGGCGCTGAGCATCGCCAACTCGTCGAAGACTCGGCGCTCGCGGACAATATCGCAATTTTGTCCAATGACGCTCAACTCGCGGTTGATTCTCGCGCGCTTGTCATTCTGCCGCCGGTCTGTGGAGGCTAGCCGTGCCGTCACGAATTGCGGTGCATATACTGCAAACACCTCTCACGATGCGTGCCGCGCTGGATGCGGTGCGCGACCCCGGACACGGCGCCATCGATTTTTTTGCGGGTGTCGTGCGCAACCACCACGAGGGCAAGCAAGTCAGCGGCATCACTTATGACGTTCATGAACCGCTCGCGCTCCGCACCATGCAGGCCATTTGTGAGGAAGGCAGCACCCAGTGGCCGGGTGCCCATTTCTATGTGGCGCATTTTCAAGGGCAGCTGGCGGTTGGCGAGATCAGCGTACTCATCGCGGTGAGCACGCCGCACCGGGCGGACTGCTTCGCGGCCTGTCGTCATGTCATCGAAGCCATCAAAACCCGGCTTCCGGTATGGAAGCAGGAACATTACATGGACGGTAAAAGCGCCTGGTTACCGGGGCACTCACTCAATGGCTAGGGCGCAGCAATCGATCGCGGGGGTCGTCCTCGCCGGGGGGCGTTCATCGCGGATGGGGCAAAACAAAGCCATGCTTGATTATCGTGGCCAGCCATTGGTCGCGCATATGGTTGCCCTGCTGCAGCAGATTGGTATTGCCCACCCCCTGATCAGTGGCACCGTTCAAGGGTATGATGGCTTGCCCGACCACACCCCCTTTCAGGGGCCGGGCATCGCCATGGCCACTATCATGACAACCAACCCCGCCCCGGCGGGGTACCTATTCGTGCCGGTCGATATGCCGCTGCTGAACGCCGAACTCCTGCAGCGGCTGCTCCACCAGCCGGGGGGATCCTATTACCGGGATTATCCCCTGCCCGCCTATTTTGTGCCGCCATACCGCCCCAGCCATGCGCCTTCGGTTCGCGAGCTTCTGGCTTTACACGCAATCAAGCCCATCGCTCTCCCGGACGGCGCTGCCGGTTTTATGCGGAACTTCAACACCCAACAAGAATGGCAGGAGCTAACCCAATCATGAATCTCAAGCTTGCCGAGCATTCCCTCACTTGCAAAATATCGCCCGACGAACTCCAGCAGCTGGAGGCTGGCCAGAGACTGCGCATGGCGCTGCCGACGCGGCCCTTCGCCATCGGTCTCGAAATCTGGCAAGACGGTCAGCAGCCGCACTTCGCCGCAACCAATAGCGGCCAAACGATTGCTTTGATTCTCACACTCCCCAAGGACGCCGTGGCGTTGCTCAGAAACATCGGCAGGAATCGCGATGGCATCCGGCTGATGAGCGATGGTCTGGAACTCGTCGTGCAGGTCGATATCCGCAACGACAAGCGACCACGGCAGGAAGCTGCGCGAGCTTCCTAGCCCCGCCATATTCTTCCCGGTTTATGTCTGCGGACCCTGCTGCAACCAGGCCTGATAGCCGCCGGCAAGGCTTAACATTTTCTGATAGCCGCGTTGCGCTAGGATTTCGACCGCGCGACGGCTGCGCGCGCCTCTTTGGCAATAGACAACCAGCAGAACGTCGCGCGGCAGGACACAATCGTCGCCAGCTTCCAAAGATGATAGCGGGGCAAGCACCGCATTCGGAACATGCCCTTGCGCCCACTCACTCTGTTCGCGCACATCGACCATGACAAAATTGCTTGCCAGCGTGGCCAGCTTGCTCGCGGCGACTTCTCGCACCGCAACGCACCCCGCAGCATCCTGCGGGAGTGTAACGGCATCTCTGGCATGGGCACAAACCGCACATTGCGGATTCCTGGCTACCGCCAGCGTTTGTGTGGTCATTGTCTTGCCATCAAGCAACCAGAGCTTGCCGATTAAGGGCTCAAAACCCCCGTCGCCCACTAGCAGCTGTATGGCCTGCAAGGCCTGCGTTACCCCGACAAGACCAACAACCGCCCCAAGCACGCCCGCTTCCGCACAGTTCATAATTTTGGCCTTGGGCGGTTCAGGATACAAACAACGGTAGCACGGACCTGCTGCCGAGCCGAACACGGCGACCTGGCCATCAAAATTCTGTATCGCGCCATACACCCATGGCTTGCCCGTCTTATACGCCGCGTCGTTGATGAGAAATTTTGTCGAAAAATTATCGGTACCGTCAAGAATGATGTCGTAGGCTTCAAAAAGCTGACAAGCGTTAGCAGCAGAGAGCGCGGTATTGTGCGCCTCTAGCTTTATCTGCGGGTTGAAGGCGGCAAGCCGGTCTCTGGCCTGGAGTACTTTTGGCCTGTCAACATCGTCGCTGGTATAGAGTATCTGGCGTTGCAGATTGGTTTCATCGACGACATCAAAATCAACCAGGCCGATGCGCCCAACGCCCGCCGCTGCCAAATAGAGCGCGGCTGGCGACCCCAGGCCGCCGACACCGACACAGAGCACAGACGCCCGCGCGAGGCGATCTTGCCCTTTTACGCCTATCTCTTTTAATGCTGTTTGTCGTGCATAGCGTTCATTGCTCATGGCACGATACTAAGATGCAGCGCCAACATTGCCAATGACAAACAGAAGTTCCCGCGGGCGCTATCCGGCTGCAAGGCTGCGGCGAACCCCCGTTAACCTTGAGAATTCCTGCTGACGGAACGCCGAAGCGGCAGCATTACGCTTTCGGCAAGCTTTTTCTGCAGCGCCAGCATCATTTCGAGTTGCCGAACCGCGCTATCGCAGAAGCTCTTGTTCGTCGCCAGCCACTCGCCAGCAACCGGCCACACCGGCGTCAGCGGTGTCGCCGATGTCGTTTGCGCAACCGTGCCGCGCGCAAAAGCAAGCGCCAAATCCGTCATCTTATCAACGTTCGCCATTGTCTGGTCCGTGACTGTCAGACAGGCCTGCATGTGCTGCACACGGATTGTGTCCAGATGCTGCCACGCACTTCCCGCCATCATTTTGTATGATCCCAGAATCTCAGCGAACGATGCCCCCGGTGTCGCGTCCTCGGTTTCCGCCGCATCAGCCAGTGCAGATACCGTTACGAACTCATCCGGCTGATCTGCATACGTCGTTTTTTGTTTTGCTTGTCCTGCTTGATTGGCCACGCTCCGCTCCATCTCTCGCATTCATCGCGCATGTTGAACAATTGCCATGCCGTAGAAACTTTTAGAATTTGCATAACTATCCTGCCCAGCCCGTATCCCAACATAATGGGGTAAAATTGAAATATCCTTGACTTGCGTCAATTCTGCATTGCGTCGCTTACACTGCAACCGAGGCAAGTGGATAACCCTCGCATGTAGCAAGTAGAATGGTTCTTTCGCGCTTCAAGTTGTGCAATTCATTAGATCCGGTCAACACATATGAGGATCAAGAATTTAGGTTACTGTTCTGGAGTTGTGCCCCCCGGTCTTGTAGGCACTTCTTAACTCCCAACTGGAAGCTATTCGAACGCCAACGTGCTCAGCAGGCCTAGATTGCTGTGCTGCTCGGTGCGATTGTAGAAACCATCAATATAGTCAAATCGGTCTGGTCTGGGTCCGTTAGACATCCTGGATGCTCCCCAAACTGCTCCCCAAAATTCCGAAGCGGCCAGATTATAGAGGAAACAATCTGAGAAACAGGATCAATAAGAATGGCGAGAACTCCAGCATTTCTGTGACTTTGAGAAGAAATGAGAGGCCTCATGAAATTCTCGTTGCCGAATTTCAAGACCGGAGCAATCAACCGCTCTGCCACCCATCCACTTCTCCAAACATCTACCGCTTTAGGATGCGGTTGATATCATAAATTATTGCCTGCTCTCGCAGGCGGGCGCTCTGCCACCCATCCGCTGCTCCAAACATCCACCGCTTTAGGATGCAGTTGATATCGTGAATTTTTGCCTGCTATCGCAGGCGGGCGCTCTGCCGCCCATCCACTTCTCCAAACATCCAACGGTTTAGAATTGGATACAACAGCAAACGGCTCAGGCCAACGGTTTTCGGCCCATTTTCTTAATTTTCAGCATAACCGACCGCGTCTTTAGCATGTTTGTGTTGCAGGTCAGCCGCGGCTGTCTGACGATCCGGCTTAGGCAGCGTTTCCAGCTGCAAAGTTTCCGGCTGCTGCGTCGGATTAAGGTTATGCCGAATATGTTGCATTATTCCGTCCACCGGCTCGAATTCCTCGCCTTCCACTTCCTGTTCCCATGACTCCATATTGCGCTTCAGGACTTCCTGCTCCGCCTCAGCGCGTTGCTGTTCTCGTTGCTGATGCGCATGTTCCAGTGCGTGGCCAAGTTCGATAAAATGTAATAGGCTCATTGTCATGTCCTCCAGCTCTTTATCTGGGATGGTCTATACGGCCTGACAAGGGAGACAAGCGGCGCCGGATGCGGCAGAGCGCCGCAGCTTATTTATCCCAGCCGAGTTTCGCGCGCGGATCATAGTGGTGTTTCTTGGCCCACTTCTCGATAAACTCGGTCAGGGAAGCTTCTGCCTTTTCGGGCAGCACGACCTTGAGCCGGACAAAGAAATCACCGGCCTCCGTTGCGCCCTGTGCCGGGATGCCCTTGCCCTTGAGCCGCAGCAATGAGCCGGTATTGGCACCTTGCGGCACTTTGACAGCGACGGCGCCATTCAGCGTCGGCACCTTGATATTCGCGCCCAGCATCGCTTCCGGCAGGCTGATCGGCACTTCAATATAAATATCGCGTTCCTTGCGAGTAAAATAGAGGTGCGGCAACACGGTGATCTCGACGATGGCATCGCCGCTGTCGCCCATGCCGCTCTGGCCCTGCCCTTTCAGGCGCAGCTTGGTGCCATCCACTGTACCAGGCGGAATATTGACATCGACCGCCTTGCCCGATGAGAGCGTGACACGCTGTTTGGTACCGAGACAGGCATCAACGAAACTGACCGACATTGCATACGTAATATCCGCGCCTTTCGCGCGCGGCCGATCCGAACCAGCGCCGCGGCGGCGCCCCGCCCCGAACAGGTCGGCAAATAAATCTTCGGAAAAACTGCTGAACGGATCAGCGCTCCCCGCACCGGCTCCGGCGCTGCGATAGCTAGAGCGAAAACCTCCGGCATTGGCAAACGGGTCTGGCCCGCGCGCGAAGCCCTGCGCATTGCCCTGGGCATCAAGTTCGCCGCGGTCATATTTGGCCCGCTTGTCCGGGTCAGACAGCAGATCATAAGCCGCCGTCACTTCCTTGAATTTCTGCTCGATATCCTTGCGGCCCGGGTTCACATCGGGATGCAGCTTCTTGGCCAGCTTGCGATAAGCGGCTTTCAGGTCATCGGCGCTGACATTCTTGCTGACACCCAGGGTTTGATAAGGATCGGGCATTTGTTGGTTTTGGCCTAAAACAAAAAGGGGACTCGGTTACCGAGTCCCCTTTATACCAAGATCAGGCAAAAGCTGGCAATCAGCCGTTACTTAATGACTTGCCATGAACCATCCGGCTGCTGGCAAGCCGTGCCATAGGCCGACTGTTTCTTGCCGCCAACCATAACCGAGGTTTGATATTCGCGGCAGTAAGCGCCGGTCGAGCTGTCGCGTCCGTCGCGGATCGGCTCAATCGTGCCGGAATTGCCGGACTGCGGATTGTTCCAGACGATTTGCTGCCCAATCGGCGCGGCATAGGCGCGGTTCTGCGCCTGCCCCATCGCCGTCTTATCGGCGCGATCCAGCGAAACGCCAATCTCGTTTCCAGCCCAACCGCCGATCAGAACGCCCGCAACGGTGGCAATGGTCTTGCCGGTACCGCCGCCGAACTGGTTGCCGAGCAGACCGCCGAGCGCGGCGCCGCCCGCGGTGCCAACCGTCTGCTTGGTGCCCCAATTGTCGGTTTCGCAGCCGCCGAGCGCAATCAGCATGGCCACGGCCGGTAACAGCAGGAATTGACGCTTCATATTCATCCCTTTCTGGACATAGTATCTTTTGTTGGACAATGCGGTGAGACAAAAATTCTGTCGCACCAGAATCGTTAAAGCTGATAGTAATCTGAAGCCCGAATTTGGCGCAACTATGGCAGTAATATCATGACAAAAGCCTGGCTCGATCCCGCCGCCGCCCCGATGACGCTCTTTAACCAATGGTTTGCCGACGCGACGGCCAGCGAGCCCAACGACCCCAACGCCATGGCATTGGCCACACTGGGGCCGGACGGCATGCCGAGCGTACGCATTGTGCTGCTCAAGGCGTTCGACGCCAGCGGTTTTACCTTTTTTACCAATTATGAAAGCCGCAAGGGCGATGAGCTGGGCGACCATCAACAGGCCGCCTTCTGCTTGCACTGGAAATCGCTGCTGCGGCAAATCCGGGTGGAGGGAACGGTCAGCCAGGTCGATGCCGCCATCAGCGACGCCTACTTCGCCCAGCGGCCGCGCGAAAGCCAGCTCGGCGCCTGGGCTTCGCTGCAGTCGCGCCCCCTGCCCGACCGTGCGCAGTTCGAGGCGCGTCTGGCCGATTATGCGGCGAAATATCCCGGCGCGGTCCCCCGGCCGCCGCATTGGGGCGGTTATAAAATCGAGCCGCGCAGCATCGAATTCTGGCAGCAATTCGATTTCCGCCTGCACGACCGCGTCGTCTACAGGCGCGAGGCCGACGGTAGCTGGCACGGAACCCGGCTTTTCCCATGACCGGCCACCGGTTCAGCAATGAACAGCTACGGCGCTTTGCGACCTATGCCAGTTTATGCGTGGCGCTGCTCCTGATCGCCACGAAGCTGACGGCCTATCTTATCACCAACTCCGTCGCGATGCTGTCGTCGCTGCTCGACTCCACCGTTGATTTGCTGGCTTCGCTCGTGACCATGCTCGGCGTGGCGAGCGCGCTGCGTCCGCCGGACAAAAAACATCGCTATGGTTATGGCAAGGCCGAGCCGCTCGCGGCGCTGACCCAGGGCGCGTTCATCATCGGCTCGGCCGTGTTGCTTGGCTATGAGGCGCTGCGCCGTATCCTGCATCCATCGCCGCCGCCGGAAAGCGGTTTAAGCTACGGCGTGATGGTGTTTGCCATCGCCCTGACGCTCCTGCTTGTCGCCTTGCAGAATTACGTCGTCAAACGCACCGCCTCGATGGCGATTGCAGCCGACAGCCTGCATTATAAGGGCGACCTGCTGATCAACCTCGCCGTTATCGCCGCATTGGC
>JBDHTV010000003.1:0-30768 GCA_039808825.1 Bdellovibrionales bacterium
ACCGCGAAAATGAAATCGCAATGCGCGTCGGGCAGCGTCATCTTGACCTCGCCGCCGCCGGGGCCGGTGCCGAACAGGCCGCCGTTGCGGAACGCATCCATCGCCTTATCCACCTGGTAATTCTCGCCTTTCGCCGGGTCGATGAAACGGTTGATACGGTCATGCACGTGCGGCAGCAGGAAATAAGCCGCGAGGCCCCCCGCCGGCAGCAGCAGCAGGCCGAGCCCGACCAGCGCGAGCGGCAGTCCGGCAAGGAAGAACTGGCAGAAGAAGGTCAGGGTGATGAGGATGCTCATGCCGAAATCCGGCTGCTGGATCAGCAGCGCGATGGTCAGCGTGAACAAGGCGAGATTGGTGCTGAGGCTGGGGAAACCGCGCCGCTCGCAATGCCTTGCGAACAGCCAGGCCGCGACGATAATGAAGGCAGGCTTGACGAATTCCGACGGCTGCAGCGTCAGCCCGGGCAGTTGCAGCCAGCGCGTCGCGCCCTTGATTTCCGTACCCATCACCAAAGTGAGCGCCACGCCGAGCAGCGCGAGCGGGAACAGCGCGAAGGCGACGAGCCGGATTTGCCGCAAGGACAGCATGGAGAGCGCAATCATGCCGACCAGCGACGGCGCCAGTACCATCAGATAGCTTTGCACGAAATGGAAGCTCGGCAGATGGTGTTTCTGCGCCACCGCAGGCGAGGCAGCCTGAATCAGCACGATGCCGAACATGATGAGCGCGCCGATCAGCGCGAGCGTCCAGCGGTCCACCGACCACCACCAGCGGCCAACGACGGATTCATCCGTTCTTGTTAAGGCAATCACGCTGTTTTCTCCTGCGGTTGTTGCAGGATGGCCTGGACCTGCCGTGCAAATTGCTCGCCGCGATCCTCGAAATTCTTGAACTGGTCCCAGGAGGCGCAGGCAGGGGAGAGCAATACCGTCGCGTGCGGCAGGTTTTCACGCAAGGCCAACGCTGCCGCGCGCTCCACCGCGACGGCGAGCGTGCCGCATTGCGTCGCGGGTACTTTGCCTTCCAGCCATTGGCCGAAGGCGGGCGCGGCTTCGCCGATCAGGAAAGCGTGGCGAATGCGCGGCATATAGGGCTCCAGCCCGTCCAGCCCGCCCGCTTTGGGCTGGCCGCCGAGAATCCAGTAGATCGGGTCATAACAGACCAGCGCCTTGCTCGCGGCGTCGGCGTTCGTTGCCTTGCTGTCATTGATAAACTGCACATTGCCCTGCGCCCCGACCCACTGCTGGCGATGGGCCAGACCGGGGAAGCTGCGCAGCCCCGCGATAATCTGCGCGCCGCTGATGCCAAGCGCCTGACAGGCGGCATAGGCGGCCATGACATTCTGCCAGTTATGCGTGCCGACGAGGCGTGGCAATGTGGCAAGGTTCAAAATGGGCGTGCCGTCCACCACCAGCTGCTGTTCATGTACATGCAGCGCGGCGGCAGTGTCGTGGATGCTGATGGTACGCAACGTCAGCGCGGGATTGTGCTGTCCTTGCGCGGCGATGGCGCGGCTTGCGGCGTCGTCGATACCGCAGACCAGCACTTGCGGGCCGTGCGCGCGGATAATCCGTGCCTTGGCGGCGCAATAACCGGCCATGCCGCCATGCCGGTCGAGATGATCCGGCGTGATATTGAGCATGATGCCGACATCGAGCCGGTTCTCGTCCATCAGCTCCAGCTGATAGGACGACAGCTCCAGCACATAAATGCCGTCGGGTCCGAGCGCCGGGAAGGTGAGCACCGGCGTGCCGAGATTGCCGCCAACGGCAATATGCTGCCCCGCCTGCTGCAGGATATGGCCGATCAGCGCCGTCGTCGTCGATTTGCCGTTGGTGCCGGTGATGCCGACATAGCGTGCCTCCGGCTGGCTGTGCAGCAACAGCGCGATATCGCTGGTCAGCGGCACGTTCGCGGCTTTGGCGGCGGCGGCGACCGGGTGCGGCGCAGGATAAGTATGCGGAATGCCGGGCGACATGACGAGCGCCGTGACACCATGCCAATTGATGCCATGCAGATCGGTGAGAGGGATCTGCTGCGCGGCAGCGGCGGTGCGGCTCGCCGCATTGTCGTCCCACGCCAGCACGTGCGCGCCTGCCGCCAGCAACGCCTGCGCCGTGGCGAGCCCCGATTTCCCGAGCCCGAGCACGGCATAGGTCTTTCCGGCAGTATGGGCGGGAAGGATCATTAGCGTAGCTTCAAGGTCGAAAGGCCGACCAGCGCCAGGATGCAGGCGATGATCCAGAAGCGGATGACAACGGTCGGCTCGCTCCAGCCGAGCTTCTCGAAATGATGGTGCAGCGGTGCCATGCGGAAGACGCGCTTGCCCGTCAGCTTGAAGGAGGCGACCTGAATGATGACCGACAGCGTTTCGACGACAAAGAGTCCGCCGATGATGGCGAGCACCAGCTCATGCTTGGCAATAACCGCGACGGTGCCGAGTGCGCTGCCGAGCGCGAGCGAACCCGTATCGCCCATGAAGACCTGCGCCGGGGGGGTGTTGAACCAGAGGAAGCCGAGGCAGGCACCCGCCAGAGCGCTGCAAAATACGGCAAGCTCGCCCGCGCCCGGAATATGGTGCAGCTGCAGATATTCGGCGAACTTCACGTTGCCGACGAGATAGGTGATGATGCCGAAGGAGAGCGCCACGATCATGACCGGCACGGTCGCGAGCCCGTCGAGCCCATCGGTCAGGTTGACGGCATTGCTTGAGCCGACGATGACGACGGCGGCGAAAGGCAGGAACAGCCAGCCCATCTGCCACAGGAAATCCTTGAACAGCGGCACGGCGAGCGCGCTGGCCTTGTCGGCGGGCGCGATCTGCATAATGCCGAGAATGGCGATGACGGAGAACAGGAACTGTCCGGCGAGACGGATTTTGCCCGAAACGCCCTTGGGATTGCGCCGCGTCAGCTTGAGATAGTCGTCGGCGAAGCCGATGAAACCGAAGCCGCTCGTAACCAGCAGCACGATCCAGGTATAGCCGTTGCTAAGATCCATCCACAACAGCGTGCTGACGATAACGGCGATGAGCATCATGAGCCCGCCCATCGTCGGCGTGCCCTTCTTCTTGAGATGCGTCTCCGGGCCGTCGTCGCGGATCGGCTGGCCTTCGCCCTGCTTGGCGCGCAGCCAGCGGATAAGACGGGGGCCGATGACGAAACAGATGATGAGCGCGGTCATCAGCGCGCCGCCGCTGCGGAAGGTGATATAGCGGAACAGGTTGAAGATCAGCGCCGCGTCATGATGTTCGGCCAGCGGTGCCAGCAGGAGATATAACATACTCTTCAGTCCTTAAGCGGCCGCCGCGGCAGCCTGTTTGATCGCTTCGATAACCAGTTCCATATGAACGCTCTTCGAACCCTTCACCAGCACCACGTCGCCGTCGCGTAGCGCCGCGGCCACCCTGGGTGCCAGCGCCTTGCTGTCGGCGGCATAAGCGCCGCGCATGGCGGCGGGTACCGTGGCGAACAAGCCTTCAATGACGTGACCACAGCAGAACAATATGTCGATTTTGGCGTCAGATAGTGGCGCAGCGAGGGCGGCATGGAGCTGCGGCGCGGTGGCGCCGAGTTCGCGCATGTCGCCGAGCACGGCGATACGTCGTCCGCCGGCACCGGGCTGGGTTTGCCCCAGAGCGACGATGGCGGCACGCGTCGCGACCGGGCTGGCATTATAACTTTCGTCGATCAGCGTGACACTGCCGCCCTGTGGCAGGGGGAGGGTCTGGCGCGCACCGCGTCCGCTGGGGGCGTGATAGCTGGCCAGCGCCGCCGCGCAAACCTGTAAGTCCGCTCCGGCGGCCTGCGCGGTCAAGAGCGTGCCGAGCGCGTTCATGGCGTAATGCACGCCCGCCGCGCCGATCCGGAAACTGAGCGGCTTGCCGAAAAATGCGGCCTGCACCAGGCCGCTATCGCCCTCCGCCTGATAGTCGAGCATCCGGGCGTCAGCCCCGGCCACCGTGCCAAAGCTCAGGATGTTCTGGATGCCCTGCGTCCGGGCATGGCCGACCAGGCGGGCGAAATGCGGATTGTCGCGGTTGAGCACGGCGGTGGCTGACGCGTCCATGCCGAGGAAAATCTCGGCCTTGGCGTCGGCGATAGCCGCGACGCTCGGGAAGAATTCGAGATGCACGGCTTCGATATTGGTGATGAGCGCGACCTGCGGCTGGACAAGACGCGACAGCTCCGTCATCTCGCCCGCATGGTTCATGCCCAGTTCGAAAATGCCGTAATCCGCCGTTTCGGGCAGCAACGCGAGCGAGAGCGGCACGCCCCAGTGATTGTTGAAACTGCCCTGGCTTGCCGCAACGCTGCCGCATTGGCTGAGCATATGCCGCAGCTGCTCCTTGCTGCCGGTCTTGCCGACCGAGCCGGTGACGGCGGCGATGCGGCCGCGCGCGCGTGCCCGGCCGCGCCGGCCGAGATCCTGCAGCGCGATCATCGTGTCCGGCACCTTGACGAGCCGTGCCGCTGCGGGCAACCCGGCGGGAACGGCGCTGACCAATGCTGCCGCCGCGCCGCCGCGCAACGCCGCCGCGACATGGTCATGCCCGTCATGCACAGGGCCTTTGAGCGCTATAAAGAGGTCGCCGGGCTGGACGGTGCGGCTGTCGATCGAAACGCCGGTCGCGGTCCAGTCGGCGCCTCCGATGGCCTCGCCGCGCGTGCAGAGCGCTACATCATTGCCGCGCCATAAGGGTTCCGTCATGCTGCCGCCTGCTCCAAATAGTCCCGCGCCACGGCGCCGTCATCGAAGGGGAGAACGGTATCGCCGACGATCTGCCCGGGTTCATGGCCTTTGCCGGCAATGACCAGAATATCGCCCGCGCGCAACTGCGCGATGGCGCTGCGAATCGCCTCATGCCGGTCGCCAATTTCGCGCATAATCGGCTGCGGCGCGCAACCGGAAAGAATTTCGGCGCGGATGGTGGCGGCATCTTCAAAGCGCGGATTATCGTCGGTGACGATGGCGATATCGGCGAGGCGTTGCGCGATGCCGCCCATGACCGGGCGCTTGCCCTTGTCGCGATTGCCGCCGCAGCCGAATACTGTGAGGAGGCGGCCTGACGCGCTGACATGCGGGCGTAGTGCCTTGAGCACGGTTTCAAGCGCGTCCGGCGTATGGGCATAGTCAACAAACACCGCGGCGCCGCTTGGGTGCGTGCCGACATGCTGCAAGCGGCCATGCACACCGCTCAGCTTGGGCAGGGCGGCCAGCGCTTGCGCGGCGTCCAGTCCCAGCCCGATGGCGAGACCCAGCGCGCACAAGGAATTCCAGACCTGGAAACGGCCGACGATATTGAGCGGCACGTCATGCACTTTGCCGAACAGCGCGATGGTCAGGTTTTGTCCGGCGCCATGCGGCGCGATCTTTTGCAGTTGCAGCTCCTTGCCCTGCAGACCATAGGTCAGCACGTTGCAGCCATGCGCTTTGGCGCGTGCCGCGAGATCGGCGGCTTCCGGTACGTCGGCATTGATGACGGCGGTGCCGCCGGGCTGCAGTACTTCGCCGAACAGCCGCGCCTTGGCGGCATAGTAGTTTTCCATCGTGCCGTGGAAGTCGAGATGGTCGCGCGTCAGGTTGGTGAAACCCGCCGCCTTGATCCTGACAGCCTCAAGCCGTGCTTGCACCAGCCCGTGGCTCGAAGCCTCGAGGCAGAGATGCGTGATACCCGCGCCATGCAGCTCGGCCAGGATCCGGTGCAGCGTGATCGCGTCCGGCGTGGTGAGCGTGCCGTAATGGTCGAGGCCGGGGCCGATGACGCCGAGCGTGCCGATCGAAGCCGCTTTATGGCCGAGCGCGGTCGCGATTTCACGCACGAATTGCGCGGTCGAAGTTTTGCCGTTGGTGCCGGTCACGGCGGCGATGTTGGCGGGCTGCGCGTTGTAAATCGCGGCAGCGATATGTGCGAGCAGCAAGCGCGGGTCGGCGGCGCGCAACGCCGCGATTCCGGGTGGAATCGCGGCTTCATGGTCACTGAGAATCGCAACCGCGCCTTGCCGCACGGCCTCGGCGATGAAGCTGCGCCCATCATGCGCCGTGCCGGGCAGGGCGGCAAAGAGCGTGCCGGGGCCGACCTGGCGCGAATCCGCCGTCAGCGCGTTGATGGCGTCAAGCGGCCCGCTGACGCTGAAGTCGCGGCCCGATTGCAGCGGCAGCGCCTCAACGATCTTCGCTAACGGTTGCGGAGGGAAGCTCTTCGGGCTCTTCGGCGGGTTGTTCGGGCTCATGCGGTTTCACCAGGGTGTTAATCAGATTTTGGCCAAGCGGCTGCAGCACCTGACTGTCGGCGGCGGCTTCGCCTATGCTATCGAGCGGCGGCACGCCGAGCAATGGCGCCGATGCGGCGATCACGCGCCCCACCAGGGGAGCGGCAACCCAGCCGCCGGTCGCGAAACCATAGGTTTTTTTGGTGCCGTGCGGGGAGTCGAGCATCGCGAACACGACATAGCGCGGCGCGTTGATGGGGAAAACGCCGATGAAGGAGGACAGGCGGGCGTTCTTGTCATAATGCTTGTTGCTGATCTTTTCCGCCGTGCCGGTTTTGCCGCCGACCAGATAGCCGTCGATATTCGCGGCCTTCGCCGTGCCGGCTGCGACGACGAGGCGCATCATCGCCCGCATCTTGGCGGTGGTGGCGCGCGAAATGATGGTCGGCGCCTCGGGCGGCGGCGTTTTGGCGCTGTCCAGCAGCAGCGTCGGGTTGACGAGCGTGCCGCCGTTGCTGATCGTGGCGACGCCGCGCACGAGCTGCAACGGGGCTGCGGCGATGCCGTGACCGAAGCCGATGGTCATGGTCGCGACCTCGCCCCAGTTTTCCGGCACTAGCGGCTTGCCAACTTCCGGCAGCTCGACCGGCGGCGGCTTGAACATGCCGAGCTGGTTCAGGAATTGCTGCTGCCGTTCGCCGCCGATTTTCTCCGCCACGCGCGCCGCGCCGATATTGGACGAGACCATGATGATCTCCGGCAAAGTCAGCCAGCGATGTTCAGGATGGTAATCGCGGATGCTGTGCCGGCCGATATGGATGGGATCGACCGTGTTGATGCTGTCGGTCATTTTGGTCGTGCCAATCTCGAGCGCCTGCGCCGCCGTAAACAGCTTGAAGGTCGAGCCGAGCTCATAAACACCGAGCGTCGCGCGGTTGAAGCGCTGCTTGTCGTCGGCGGTGCCGATATCGCGCGGATCGAAATCCGGGAGCGAGACCATCGCAATGATCGCGCCGGTCTGCACATCCATGACCACGCCAGCCGCGCCCTCGGCGGTGAAGTCCTCCTTCGCCTGCTCCAGCTCGCGGTGCAGGATGTGCTGCACGCGCAGATCAAGCGTGAGCCTGACCGGCTCGGTCGCCGTGCGCAGCCGTTGGTCGAGCTTTTTCTCGAGGCCGCTGGTGCCGATATTGTCGATATCGGTCGTGCCGATGATATGGGCGAGCAGCGCGCCCTGCGGATAGCTGCGCTGCTCATCCTGGCTGAACTCGATGGCCCCGAAGCCGAGCGCGTTGAGCGCGCTATATTGCTTTGGCGTCAGGTGCCGCTTGATCGGGACGCAGCCTTTGCGCTTCACGAAGCTGTCGGCGAGTTTCTTGGCGTCGAGTTCCGGCAGCACGGTCGTGATCGCCTTGGCCGTCGCCGCCGGATTGTCGAGATGTTTGACGTTGGCGCAGGCGCTGGTCGTCGGCAGCGAGGAGGCGAGAATGACGCCGTTGCGGTCGAGAATTTGGGCGCGGCCCATGCCGCTGGGAGCGGGCGCGTCGTCGGCTTCGCTTTCGGCGGCGCTCGGCTGGTTGAACAGCGTCAGATAAGTGAGGCGGCCGCCGATGACGAGAAAGACGAGGATGAAAAGCAGCGCGAAAAAGACCAGGCGCGTGCGCGCGCGTTCAAGCGCCTGCTCGGCGGGCGTCGCCAGTACGCGGCGCTTCGGCGGCCGCAGCAGTCCCGGCAGGGGCATCTGGCGCATCGCCGAAGGGTCGGGCCGCGTGTGCCATTCGTTCATTACCGCCCATCCGCACCGTGCATGACGGCGAGGGCGAGGTGCGGCTGGCCGTTGTTTGCCATCAGTTCGCTATTGGCGCGGCGCGGCAAGCGGCGCGCCAGCTTTTGCTCCGGCACGATCTGCGCGACCAGCACCGGCTGCAGCTGCAGATATTTGTCGGCAAGGCGCTGCAGGCGCAGCGGCGCGGTGAGGGAAGCCCATTCGGTTTCGAGCACGTGGATATTCTCGAGCTCAAGCGCGCGCTGTGCTTCGAGCTGCGCGATATTCTTCTCCAGCTCCTGCACGCGATAGCTGGTGTGATACAGCATGGCGCTCGCGCCAAGCAGCAGGACGATCCAGATCCAGTGGCTGATGCGCAAGCTCATGATAAATTCTCCCTGCCTTCAATTGCGGCGGTCTCCGCCGTACGGGCCGCGATACGCAACCGGGCCGACCGGGCGCGCGGGTTCGCGGCGATTTCACGTTCGCTGGGGGCGATGGGCTTGCGCGTCAGCTCGGTGAAGCGGGCGGGCGCGATATCGTTGGCGGGCAAATGGCGCGTACCGCTGCGGTCGCGGCCATCGCGGGCGCGCAGGAACTCCTTGACCATGCGGTCTTCGAGTGCATGGAACGACACGACGACGAGGCGGCCGCCGGGGCGCAGCAGCTGTTCCGCCGCGAGCAGCCCGGCCTGCAATTCGCCAAGCTCGTCATTGACGGCGATGCGCAGCGCCTGGAAGGTGCGGGTCGCGGGGTCGATGCCATCCTTGCTGCGCGGCACGATGCGCCGCACGATATCGGCGAGCGCGAGCGTGCGGGTGATCGGCGCGTCGGCGCGCGCGGTGACGATGGCGCGCGCGATGCGGCGGGAGAAGCGCTCGTCGCCATAAGTGAAAATAATATGGGCGAGTTCCGCTTCCGCGGCCTGGTTCACGAGGTCGGCGGCGGTCTGCCCGGCTTCCGGATTCATCCGCATGTCGAGCGGGCCGTCGGTGCGGAACGAGAAGCCGCGCTCGGCCTCGTCAAGCTGCGGCGACGAAACGCCGAGATCGAAAGCGATCCCGTCCACTTGCGTCACAGCGCGCGCGCGCAACAGCTCAACCATCGCGCCGA
Source organism: Bdellovibrionales bacterium (assembly GCA_039808825.1). GTDB lineage: Bacteria > Pseudomonadota > Alphaproteobacteria > UBA9219 > RFNS01 > JAGOHT01. Next base: position 9,091 of record JBDHTV010000003.1, read on the forward strand.
AGCGGCCATGAATCAGCGTAAGCGCCGGATGCTCCGCGGCGAGCGTTTGGCCAGCGGCGATCGCCTGCGGGTCGCGGTCAAAAGCATAGAGCGCGCGGGGCTGCTGCGCGAGCATCGCGCGCGTATAGCCGCCACGGCCAAAGGTGCCGTCGATATAGATGCCGTCCTGCCGGATGGCGAGGCCCGCCACCGCTTCGTCACGCAAAACGGAAACATGCGCCTGGGTCATGCCGCACCGCCTTGCTTGGCCGCGGCTTGCGCGATGATCTTGCTGAGCGAAATATCGTGGGTCTTGGCCGCGGCGCGCATTGCGTTGCTATGCGCCTCGAACCGGCCCGGTTCCCAGAGCTGGAATGTGTTGCGGCGGCCAACGAAGGTGATCTGCTCGCCGATGCCGACGGATTCGGCGAGCGGCGCGGGCAGACCGATGCGGCCTTCGCCGTCGAAAGGCAAAAACTGCGCGCCGCCGAAAATCGTGGTTTCGATCAGCTCGAACACGTCCGGGGCGAGGTCGAGCGTTTCGATGCTCTGGCTCAGCTTTTCGAGATGGGCAGGCGCGCAGGCGTCGAGCGCTTCATGATGCAGCGCTCGGAACACCATGATCCCGCTGGCTTCCACGCCGAGCGCGGCCCGAAAGGACGCCGGAACGGAAACCCGCCCCTTCTTGTCCACACGGTTCACGAAGCTCGAAAGGAACACCGCCACGGTAAAAAGCCCCGCAACATCAATATCGTATAAAAATGCGCCCCATGCGTCTGCCCGGCGGGAAGGGATGGGCTGAACCATATTCTCTCTGGGCATAAATGGGATATCATGGGAATGTATGGGATTGCAAGCAAAATCCTGTAATTTCAGTATTTTATCAGTCGATATTTGTGTGGCTTTCAAGTGCTGGTATTGTGATGCAAATACACCACTAAATATTGCGATATCGAAACAATAACTGTTTTTGGCAATGCCCATTGAATGGCTGGCCCGCGCATTGTGTGATCCGGGTTTTACGGGAGAGCACGGCCTTGAGGCATCGGCGAACAGCGCATGATTTTTGCTGAATTGGCGGCTGAGAAATTTTAGCCTCAGCCATAACAAGCAAGGGAGATGGTTATGCGCTTGACGACAGGAATGTTGAATATCGTGGCAATCATGCTGGTCGCAGGCTCCGCTTGGGCCGGGGTGCCGGAATACGACGTCAAAGCGCAATGCGATCGAGTCGCGCGCGCCGACGGCACGCTCTCGCAGGCGGTGCTGATGGTTTGTATGCAGCAGGAGCAGGCGGCTTATGACAAGGCCAAGGAGGTTTGGGGCAATTTGCCGCGCACCAGCCAGGAACATTGTCTGCAGACGACTGAGAATACCGGCCAGACCTCCTACATCATTCTCAATGCCTGCGTGCAGCAGGAGAACTTCGCCGCGACCGCGCCGAAAGAGAATTTCGAATTTCATCGCTAAATGCCTGCGGTGGCGGCGCAGGATTTGTTAAGGCGGCGCGTATATGGTAGAGCGGCGCAGCAATCCGGCTGATTGGCTGGCACCGATTTTTAATCATTTGGCAAGGCTATGGATCCAACTCCGCACCCCAGGCGCTGGCGTCTCCGCAATATCGTGTTTGCACTGTGCGCTGTTGCGGCGCTCGGCCTCGGCATCCGGCATTTTGTGATCCCGCCGGGCGTTGCCGTAACGCATATCGTGCGCGGCGAGTCCATTACTGCTGTATACGCGAGCGGCAATGTCGAGCCGATCGTCGAGACGCCGGTCGCGCCCAAGATTATGGGGCGGCTCGCGGAACTGCTAGTCGATGAACCGGTACAGGTCAAGGCCGGGCAGGTGCTGGCGCGGCTCGACGATCAGGAACTGCGCGCCAATCTCGCGCAATTGCAGGCGCGGCTCGATCTCGCGCAGCGCGAGGCGGAACGCGCGGCGACTTTGCTCGCGCGCCATACCGGTACGGTGCAGGACCGCGACAAGGCGGAAAGTGCGTTGCAGGAAGCGCGCGCTGCTTTCGCCATGGCTGACAAGCAGCGCAGCGAATATACGCTCGTCGCGCCCGGCGATGGCATGATCACGCGCCGTGACGGCGAGATTGGCCAGTTGATTACCGCCAACCAGCCCGTGTTCACCATGACGATCTGCGCGGCGGAGCAATGCCGGCAGCCGCTGCGCATTACCGCCAATGTCGATGAGGAAGATATCCCGCTGGTGCAGATTGGGCAAAAGGCGCTGATTCATGCCGATGCGTTCCCCGACAAGCATTTCGAGGGCACCGTGGTCGCCGTGACGCCGAAGGGCAACGCCACCGAACGCAATTTCCGCGTCCGCATCGCCTTGCCCGCCGATCATCCGCTGCATATCGGCATGTCGACCGAAATCAATGTCATCGTCGGTGTGCAGCCGGATGCGTGGCTGCTGCCCGCGAGCGCCGTGCATGACGGCAAGGTCTGGGTCGTGCGCGACGGGTGTTTGCAGCAAGTCTCTATCGCCGCAGGGCCGACCAATTCCGGCATGATCGCCGTGAAGTCCGGGCTCAAGGAGCAGGATGAGGTGGTTATTGCGCCGGAGGAAAATTTCAAGGCCGGGATGCGCCGCCGTGGCGTCGCGCCGGACAAAAAGGCCTGAGCGATGGCCGCCGTCACGCTGCATATCGCGCGCACGCATCTGCTAAGCCGAAAACGCCAGACAGCGGTGTCGCTGCTCGGCATCGTGCTCGGCGTCGGCTTTTTTCTTGGCGTCGCCTCGCTGATGGTCGGTTCGGAGAAGGACTTCATCCATCGCCTCGTCGACAATGCGCCGCATATTACGGTGAAGGATGAATATCGCACCGCCCGCACTCAGGCCGCGGTTCTGCTCCATCCCGATGCTGCCGTGCAGGTGCGGCATGTCAAGCCCAAGGAAGAGCGGCGCGGCATTCGCAACTACAAGGAAAAGCTTGAGCGCGTCGCCGGTCTGCCGGGCGTGCGCGCTGCGCCGGTATTGAGCGGCGCGGTGACGCTCAGCTATGCCGGACGCGATCTCGGCGCGACCGTTTCCGGCGTCGTGCCGGAGCAGATGCGCGGCGTCAGCATCATCGAGACGCTGATGACCTATGGCACACTCGATTCCCTGAGCACCAATGCCGACGGCATCATCATCGGTGAGGCGCTGGCCGACAAGTTCAATCTCCAGCCCGGCAACAGCATCAGCGTAACGGCGCCAAACGGCGCAGTCCGGCTGATGAAGGTCGTCGGGCTCTTCAAATCCGGCAACAAGGGCTATGACGAAAGCCAGACCTTCGCGCTGCTTAAGAAGGTGCAGGCGCTGCTCAACCAGCAGAATGTCGCGAACCGCTTCATCTTCAAGCTCGACGATCCCTATCAGGCGAGTGCTGTCGCGCGCGAGGTCGAGGCTCGCACCGGCTACCTGTCTGAATCCTGGCAGGAAGCGAGCGCCGATATCATGGGCACGCTCGCGGTGCGCAACACCATCATGTATAGCGTGGTGAGCGCCATTCTGATCGTCGCCGCCTTCGGCATCTATAATATCATCTCGACCATCGTGATGGAGAAGACGCGCGATATCGCGATCATGAAGTCGATGGGCTTTCATGCCAGCGACATCAAGCAAATCTTTCTCATTCAGGGGCTGCTGCTCGGCGTGATCGGCAGTGCTTTCGGTAGCGCGCTCGGCGCCGGTATTATCTATGGCATGAGCCAGGTCATGATTAAGACGCCGTTCGCGAGCGATCCCGCGCCCCTGCCGGTCGATTGGGGCTGGCAGCAATTCGCGCTCGCCTGCGCCTTCGCGATGCTGGCTTCCGTTTTCGCGGCCTATCTGCCGGCGCGCAAGGCCGGGAACGTCCAGCCAGTCGCGATCCTGCGTGGGGCGGCATGAGTGCGGCTGACAATATCCTGCTGCGTACCGAAAAGCTGACACGCCGTTTGCCCGGCACGGTCGTCACCACGCTGGTCGAGGATATCGATGTCGCCATTGCCCGCCGCGAATTCGTGGCGATCACCGGTCCTTCGGGTTCGGGCAAGTCGTCCTTGCTCTATCTCTTGAGCCTGCTCGACAAACCAACGACGGGCCGGATCATCCTGGACGGACAGGATCTAACCGATGTGCCGGAGGATGACCTCGCCGATATCCGCCTGCGCAAGCTCGGTTTCGTCTTCCAGTTCCATTTTCTGCTGCCCGAATTCACGGCACTAGAAAATGTGATGCTGCCGATGCGCAAACTGGGCAAGCTCGCGCCAGCAGCGCAGGAGCGGCGCGCGGCCGAACTGCTTGACTCGCTCGGTCTCGCCGACCATCGCCATAAGAGGCCGGATCAGGTGTCCGGCGGCCAGCGTCAGCGCGTCGCGATTGCCCGCGCGCTCGCCAACGATCCGCTGCTGATTCTCGCCGACGAACCGACGGGCAATCTCGACAGCAAAAGCAGCGCCAATGTCCGTGAGATCTTTGGCCACATGGTGCATGAACTCGGCAAGACCATCATTTGCGTTACGCACGAGCAGATTTTCGCCGAAGCCTCCGACCGGCAAATCCATCTCGTCGATGGCCATGTTGTGAGGCTGTAGAGACAAAGTATTGTTTTGTATGTATTTTTTGCGCTATTGCGCCGCGCCGTTTTAGGTTAGCTTGGCGGCATCCCTTCAACATCAGGTTTCAGGTCACACGGCTTATCATGGCTGATTCAAGCAAAAGCGCCGCCGACGAAAAGCAGAACGCCCAAAAAACGAACGAATCCGGCGGGATGGGCGAGTTTCTTCGCACGATTCTTTTTGCCGCATTAATCGCGTTCGGTATCCGAACTTTTGCCTTCGAACCGTTCAATATCCCTTCAGGCTCGATGATGCCGGGGCTGCAGGTCGGCGATTTCCTGTTCGTATCGAAATACACCTATGGTTACAGCAGCAAATCCGCGACGCTCGGCATGTTGCCGATCGAAGGCCGTATCGGCGGCCATGCGCCGGAACGCGGCGATGTCATCGTCTTTGTCCCGCCGCCGCGCCCCGATATGGATTTCATCAAGCGGCTGGTCGGTCTGCCCGGCGACGTTATTCAGGTCAAGGCGGGCGTGCTTTATGTCAACGACAAGCCGGTCGAGCGCGAGCGGCTCGGCCCGGCGATGTTCGAAGACCAGACCGGCGGCCCGCTGCATAAGGTCACGGAATATCGCGAGACGATGGCGCCCGGCGTAAGCTACGTCACGTATCAGGAATATGATAATGGCCCGCTCGACAATTTCGGCCCGACGACGGTGCCGCCCGACCATTATTTCTTCATGGGCGACAACCGCAACAATTCTTCCGATAGCCGTACCAATGTCGTCGGCTTCGTGCCGAAGGAGAACATTGTCGGTAAGGCGCAGTTCGTCTGGTTCTCGCTCGATAAGGATGCCCGCTTCTGGGAAGTCTGGAAATGGCCCTATGCCATCCGCTGGGAGCGGATGTTCCGTTTTATTCGATAGGTCGTTATGGCAGAGCAGAAACTTACCGAGCAGGATTGGCTTGATCTTGCCGAACGGCTCGGTCATCAATTCAAGCAGAAGAGCCTGCTGCAGGGGGCGCTCACGCATCCGTCGCTGGGCGGCGGCGCGCGCCGCAAGCCCGCGGGCACGGTCTATGAAAGGCTGGAATTTCTCGGTGACCGCGTGCTGGGCCTGACCGTCGCGGCGTGGCTTTACCGCCAGTTTCCTGACGACAGCGAAGGCGATTTGTCAAAGCGGCACGCCGCGCTCGTCAATCGCGTGACGCTCAAGAAGATCGCGCTCGCGATCGAACTGCCGCGCTTCCTGCGCGTCGCCAAGGGCGAGCAGGCCGCGACGCAACGCAGCCAATCCGTATTGTCCGATGCCATCGAAGCGCTGATCGGCGCGCTCTATCTCGACGGCGGCAACGACGCGGCGCAGAGCTTCATTCATCGTCATTGGGCGGAAGCACTCGCGGCGCAGAAGCAGGCGGCGCAACTCGCCGACCCCAAGACAGTGTTGCAGGAATGGGCCCAGGGCAGAGGGCTGCCATTGCCGGTCTATAAGGTTATCAATCGCGAAGGCCCGGCGCACGCGCCGAAATTCGTCATTGAGGTGACGGTGCAGGGCTTCGCCCCGGCGCAGGCCGAGGGCAACGCCAAGCGCGAGGCCGAGAAACGCGCCGCGGCGCTGTTGCTCGCGGGGCTGCAGAAAGACCAGAAGGACGGCAAGGAGCCGAAGGATAAGGCAGCGAAAGACGCGCCGCCGGAAGCGAAAGACCAAAAAGAACCGAAAGATCAGAAAGACGCCGCATCATGACGGAATCCACCGCGACAAAAACCGGCCAGCGCTGCGGCTTCGTCGCCATCATCGGCGCGCCGAATGCGGGCAAATCGACCTTGCTCAACTGCCTGCTGGGCCAGAAGCTGTCGATCACCAGCCCCAAACCGCAGACGACGCGCACGCGCGTGCTCGGCATTCTCAACTGGCGCAAGGCGCAGATGTGCCTGCTCGACACGCCGGGCATTTTCGCGCCGCGCGGGCGGCTCGACCGCGCCATGGTTGGTGCGGCCTGGCAAAGCCTGCAGGATGCCGATGTCGTGCTGCTGCTGGTCGATGCCGCGCGCGGCTTCGATCCCAAGACCCGCGCCATCATCAAGCAGCTGCAGCAGGAAAAGCGCGACGCCGTGCTGGTGCTCAACAAGGTTGACCAGCTTGCCAAGGTCAAGATTCTGCCGGTGGCGACGGAGCTGTTCGACACGGGCGCCTTCAGCGAAAGCTTCATGATCTCCGCCAAGAACGGCGACGGCGTCGCCGATCTCAAGAAGTTCCTGGCAAGCAAGATGCCGCCGGGTAACTGGATTTACGACGCCGACGCGCTGACCGATATGCCGTCGGCGCTGGTAGCGAGCGAGATGACACGCGAACAGCTCTATCACCAGCTGGCCCAGGAACTGCCCTATGCCGCGGCGGTGCTGCCGACGACATGGGAAGAGAAAACGGACGGCAGCGTCGTCATCGGGCAAAAGATCGTCGTGCTGCGCGATGGACAGAAGGCGATCGTCGTCGGCAAGGGCGGCGCGCAGCTCAAGCAGCTCGGTATCTCGGCGCGCCGCGCGCTCGAAGGCTTCTTCGGCCGCAAAGTGCATCTGCGGCTGGAAGTTTCGGTGGAACCGGACTGGCAGGAGCAGCGCGCCTATTACCAGATTTTCGGGTTTGACACGCCGCTGACGCAGGAGCCGTGAGCGTTTCGCCGCGCGCGCAGGCGCGCGGGGCTGCAACGGATTATTTCGGAATTTTGCCTTCCCACGCCTCGACCCAGGCGACGAAATCCTCGGCGGGCATCGCTTTCGCCATCAAGTGGCCCTGCGCGAGGTCGCAGCCTTTTTCCGCCAGCATATTCCAGGAACGCTGATCCTCGACGCCTTCGGCGACGATCTTGAGTCCGAGATTATGGCCGAGATCGATGATGGCGTTGACGATGATGCGGCAATCGCGGTTGCTCGCCATATCCATGACGAAGCTCTTGTCGATCTTCATTTCGCTGAAGGGCATGCGTTGCAATTCGCGCAACGACGAAAAGCCGGTGCCGAAATCGTCGATGCCGAGCCCGATATTGCGCAAACGCATGCGCAGCAGCACATCCATCGTGCGTTTGGTGTCGCGCATCGCTTCCGTCTCGGTCACTTCGAGCAGCACCTGCTCGGGCGGCAGATCGGCGCGGGCGCACATTTCGCCGATCTGATCGGGCAAGGTGAGGTCGAGCAGGCAGCTCGCTGAAAGATTGATGGCGACGTTGAGCGTATGGCCCGCCTTGCGCCAGGCGCTCGCGCTGTTGATGGCGTGCTGAAGCGCGAAATTGGTCAGCGGCTGCAGCATCCCGTCCTGCAGGGCGCGCTCGAGGAAGTCGGCCGGGAACAGCAGGCCGCGGCTTGGATGCTGCCAGCGCAGCAAGGCTTCCGCGCCGAAAACCGTGCGGTCGGCGATGTTGACGACCGGCTGGTAATGCATGACGATCTGGTTCGCGGCGAGCGCCTGCGAAATGTCGGCGCCTTCCACCTGCGCGACCGGCCCGCCCTGCAACTCGCCGAGCGCGGTGCGCAGCTGCTTGAGGTCGATCGGCTTTTCGAACACACCGTAGATTTCCAGTCCATGCGCGCTGCCCAGCCGCCGCGCGCTGTTGAGCACGCGCAGATCGGAGCCGCTGATCAGGCAAATCTTGGCCGAGCGCACCTTGTTGGCGAGCACGCGCAGCCATTCCACACCGTCCATGCCCGGCATCATCAGGTCAAGCACGATGACGTCCGGCGTATAGGTCACGAGCTCACGGAACACGGCGTCCGCGTCCTGTGCTTGATGGACCTCATAGCCGAGATCAGCCGCGACCTCGGCGATGAGGGCGCAGATATCGGGTTCGTCGTCGATCGCCAGCAGACGCATTTTTTATACCGTTTTGTTCAAGCCGCCGTTGCAGAAGTGCTTTGCCCCTCGACCACCAGCATCTGGTCCGCGATGGCTTTCGTGACGTCGAGGAGGGTATAGGGTTTTTCGATGAATCGCACCGGGTTGTCTTGCAGAAAATCGCGGACGAAGGTCGTGAGCGTGTCGCCTGTGATGAAAACGATACGCTGCCGATATTCGGGCAGTTCGGCGCAGATATGCTTGAACATCGTCGGCCCGTCCATCTCCGGCATGCGCAAGTCGCTGAGGATGAAGTCGAATTTCTGCGCCCGGAGCTTTTCCAGCGCAATGCGACCATTGATCGCAAAGTCGAAGCTGTGCCCATCTTTGGAAAGCAGGTCCGCGAGGGTCTGGGCCAGCTCGAATTCGTCGTCGACAAGCAGAATCTTGAGCGGCTTGCGTTCCGCCGGCGCTGCTGCGCCGGCTGCTGTCGTCGTTGTCGGCATGGCTTTATTTTCCTTGGCCTGCTGCTGTTCGGGCAGGGGCAGATGGATATAGAAGGTCGCGCCGCCGCCCGGCGTATCCTGCAGATTGAGCTGGCCGCCGTGCGCAGTGACGATATTGAGGCACAGCGAGAGTCCGACGCCGGTGCCGGACCCGGGTGCCTTGGTGGTGAAGAACGGCTCGAACACGCGGACCTTGATTTCGTTGGGAATACCGGGGCCGGTATCGGACACGCTCAGGCAGGCATGGCCGGTTTCCTTGTCAACATAGGTTTTGACGATGATATCGCGCTTGCCCTTCCAGTCTTTCATCGCTTGCGCGCCGTTGAGCACGAGATTGGAGATGACCTGCGTGAACTGGTCCTGGTCGCCGATGATTTGCGGCAGCTTGTCGTCCAGCTCAAGCTTGAGCTGGACATTTTCGGTGCGCAACGGATAGGTCAGCAACTCGAGCGCGGCATGCACCGCGTCATTGAGCTGCATCAGCTTGTGTTCGGGCGGCTTGCGCCGCGCGATGGCGAGGAAGCTCTTGACGATACGGGCGCAGCGCTCGGCGGCGGTGAAGATCTTTTCGCCGCGCGCGACCGTCTTTTCGTCCTGCGCCGTCTCGCGCAGCAAAGTGGATTGGCCGACGATAACGGACAGCGGGTTGTTGAGCTCATGCGCGACGCCCGCGAGCAGCCCGCCGAGCGCGGCCATCTTCTCGCTCTGCTGCAGCGCCTCTTGCTGCTTGGCGATCTGCGCTTCGGCGCGCTTGCGCTCGGTCAGGTCATAGATGCCGATGACGGCGGCGGCCTCGTTCTGATAATCGATGATGCGGGCCGAGACGGCGACCGGCATGGTGCTGCCGTCGCTGTGGTAGAGCGACGCTTCCTGCATATCGACATGCTTGAGCGCAGGCAGATTGCCGAGGAAGTCGCTGGTCATGGCGCCAAGCAGGCGGTGCAGGCTGCTGCCGATCAGCGCCGATTGCGGAATCTTGACCAGCGGCTCCGTGCCGGGGCTGGCATACATGATCGCGCCGTTGCTGAGCTTGACGATAAGCACCGGCACGGGGTGCGCTTCGGTAATGCTGCGGAAGCGCGCTTCGCTGAGCCGCATGGCGTGTTCGCTCTGCTTCTTCGCCGTGATGTCGCCGAAGGCGCCGACCATGCGCACGACCTTCTTGCTGCGCTTGTCGCGAATGGCGACCGCTGTCGCGAAGATCCAGACCACGCCGCCGGTCGAACGGCGCACGCGGAATTCGGCGCTCACCGCGTGTTTGTCGGTGCGGCGGAAGGCATGCAAGGTCTGGTGCAACTTGAGGCGATCAGCGGGTTCGATCAGCCGCCACAGCTCCTTGAGGCCCTTTTTATCGCCGCTCAGGCTGCGGTTGACGATGCGCTTGAAGCGTTCGGAGAAATAGACCCGGCCCTGCGGGATATCCCAGTCATACAGACCTTCGTTGGCGCCTTGTGTCGCGAGCGTGAAGCGCTCATTGCTGCGCTGGAGCGCTTTTTCCTTGGCTTCCTGCTGCGCCGTGAATTGCTGCGCGATGACGGCAGCAAAAATCACGGCGGCGACGGCGGCGGCGCAATAGATCATATTCTCGGCCAGTACCTGCGGCATGGCGATCAGCTTGGTCTGTTGCAACGGCACCGCGAGACTGCCGACCAGAAAGACGGCGAAGGCCAGGATGTGCGTGATGCTGCCGCTGATGCCGCGCAGCGCGGCGGCCAGTCCGATGAGCAGCATGATGCCCATATTGAGCGCGCTGATGATCGGCATCGCGTCGTTGAGTTGCTCGCGCATGAAGATGCTGCCGCTGATGAGGCCCAGCGCCTCAAGTCCCATCATGCCGAACAGCGCGCGGCGCAGATTGGGTAAATGCGATTCCAGATCGAGGAAATTGATGGTGAAGCCGAAGCAGATCAGGAAAAAGCCGAGCAGCGTGCCGTTGCGGATATAGCCCTGCAGGACCGCATCCTCGAAACCAACCATATTCATGATAAAATGGCTGGTGAACACCATATGCACGGTGAGCAGCAGCAGCATGAAGGTCAGCAGAATTTGGCTCAGGTGACGGAAGACCAGCCAGATGAAGAACAGATAGGTCGCCGCCGTCAGCAACGTGCCGGCCAGCATGCCGAAGACGATGCTGGCGCGCGCCGCTTTGGCGAGGAGCGGCGGAATCAATTGCGTTTCGGTAGCGAACGCTGGGCCGCCGATCAAGGCAAAACACAGAAAAAGCACGGCCGCCAGCCAATAAGCCGTTCTTTTCGCAGGCGCACAACAACCCGCTGCGCGCCATATGGTAGGGGCTGGAAATATTTGCATTTGCTGCGTATGGTGGCGCGTTAATATTAAGAAGTGCTTTATTAACGCACTGGTTCTCAACCAATTCCGGCACTTAACCTCCTGATGGATTTCCGATGCAACCGACCGACAAGAAGATTACCGATGACGAAGCGCTGGCCCTGCATGCCTCCGGCCGCCCTGGCAAATTGCAGATTGCGCCAACCAAGCCGCTGACGACCGCGCGCGACCTGTCGCTCGCCTATTCGCCGGGTGTCGCCGTGCCTTGCCTGCGCATCGCGGAAAATCCCGATACCGCCTATGACTACACGGCGCGCGGCAACATGGTGGCCGTGATCTCGAACGGCACGGCGGTGCTGGGCCTGGGCGACCTCGGTGCGCTGGCCTCCAAGCCGGTGATGGAAGGCAAGGCGGTGCTGTTCAAACGCTTCGCCGATGTCGATGGCATCGACCTCGAGGTCGATACCAAAGATGTTGAAGAATTTATTAACTGCGTGAAGTTCCTGGGTCCGTCCTTCGGCGGCATCAATCTCGAGGATATCAAAGCGCCTGATTGCTTTATCATCGAGCAACGTCTGCGCGAGATGATGGATATTCCGGTTTTCCACGACGACCAGCACGGCACGGCCATCATCGCGGCCGCCGGCCTTATCAACGCGCTCGACGTCACGGGACGCGACATCAAAAAGATCCGCATGGTCGTGAACGGGGCGGGGGCTTCGGCCATTGCCTGCGTCGAGCTGTTCAAGCTTATCGGCGTGCCGCATGAGAATGTCGTGATGTGCGACACCAAGGGCGTGATCTATCAGGGCCGCACCGAAGGCATGAACCAATGGAAATCGGCGCATGCCGTGCCGACCAAGGCGCGCACGCTCGCCGAAGCCGCCGTGGGCGCCGATATTCTTGTCGGTCTTTCGGCCAAAGGGGCCTTTACGGCTGAAATGGTCAAGAGCCTCGCCAAGCAGCCGATCATTTTCGCGATGGCGAATCCCGATCCGGAGATCACGCCGGAAGAAGTCCGCCAGGTGCGGCATGACGCGCTCGTCGCCACGGGCCGTTCGGATTATCCGAACCAGGTCAACAACGTGCTCGGCTTCCCCTATATCTTCCGCGGTGCGCTCGATGTCCGCGCCTCGACCATCAACGACGCGATGAAGGTCGCCGCGGTGCATGCGATCGCCGATCTGGCGCGCGAGGACGTTCCGGACGAGGTCGATGCCGCTTACGGCGGCCGCCGCTTGCGCTATGGGCCGGAATATCTGATTCCGGTGCCGTTCGATCCGCGCCTGATCGTCAAGATCCCGACCGCCGTTGCCAAGGCGGCGATGGAGAGCGGCGTGGCGCGCAAGCCGTTGACCGATATTGCCGCTTACGAGCGCACCTTGCGCAGCCGGCTTGACCCGACCGCGAACAGTCTCGAAGGCATCTTCGAGACGGTCAGCAACAATCCGCGCCGCGTCGTCTTTGCCGAAGGCGAGGAAGAACGCACCATCCGCGCCGCGCTGCAGTTCAAGGCGGCAGGCTATGGTACGCCGGTGCTGGTCGCGCGCGAGGAGGTCGTGAAGGAAAAGATCGCCGCGATGCAGCTGCCGGGCGCAGAACAGCTGGAGATCCACAATGCCCGCCTGTCGCGCAACAATCAGAAATATACGGACTATATCTATAAGCGACTCGGCCGCCGCGGCTACATGCAGCGCGACTGCCAGCGTATGATCAACCAGAACCGCAATATCTTCGCCGCGACGATGGTGGCGGCGGGCGATGCCGATGCCGTGGTCACGGGGTTGACGCGCAGCTTCATCGTCTGCTTCGACGATGTGCGCAAAGTCTTCGATGCCGACCCGGTCTCCGGCGCTTTCGGTCTGTCGATGGCGGTGGCGTCTGACCGCACGGTCTTTCTCGCCGATACGGCTGTGAATATCGAGCCGAGCGCCGCGCGTCTCGCCGAGATCGCCGTGCGCACTGCCGCCTGGGCCGAGCGCATGGGGCACCAGCCGCGCGTTGCCTTCCTGTCCTATGCCAATTTCGGCCAGCCGCAGCGCGGCAAGGCGCAGGTCATCCGGGAAGCGATCCATCTGCTCGAGGATCGTGGCGTCGATTTCGAGTTCGATGGCGAAATGTCGGCCGACGTCGCGCTCGACGGCGCGCTGATGAAGCAGCTTTACCCGTTCTGCCGTTTGAGCGGGCCCGCGAACATCCTGATCATGCCGAATCTGCAATCGGCGCATATCAGCGCCAAGATTCTGCATCGCCTCGGCCGCGGCACCATGATCGGCCCGATCATGCACGGGCTGAGCCATTCGGCGCAGATGGTGCAGATGGGCGCGACGGTCTCCGACCTCGTGACCACGGCGGTCTTCGCGGCCTACGGTTCGTTGAAGAAATAGGCCTAGTGCGGCGAGGTGCCGGTCGCAGCTGCCGTCGGACAGTGCAGCATGACCGGCTGCCCGCCGCTCTCGCGCAGCAGCAGCGGCGCGCCCGACACGGTCAGGGTGCTGGTGATTTTCTGCGGCACGCCGAAGATGTCGATGATGCGGTCGGTCTGACCGTTCAGCTCCAAAACGCGCGTGGTCGGCGTATCCGTCCATGCGACGAGCCAGGCGTCGTCTTGCTGCGGCGAGGACCCAAACCGCAGCACATGTTCATGCGGGCTGCAGCCTTCCACAACGTCTGCCGCGAGCAGCGGACGGTTGAGGAGGAGAGGCCAGACGGTGCGGAACATTTTGAGCGCCGGTTTTTCTTCGCCCTTGTAGCCCATCAACCCGAAATTATCTTCCCACTCGTAAGGGTCGGTACCGCGGTCGCGCCAATCGTAAATCACGGTGAGCGGCACGCCCTGCGCCAGATTGGTCAGATACATCCGCAGCATCAACGCAGCCTGTTCTTCGCCGCTGAAATCGCGCCAGTTTTGTGTGACTGGAACCTCGCCATGCGTTTTGGCGATGCTGTAGCCCCATTCGTCGGTCGCGACCGGCACCGGCGGTTTGCCCTGCGGTTGGAACGGCGCGAGCACCGCCGCCACTTTGGCATAATCGCCAGGCGCCGTTTCCGGCACGGCGGAGCGATAAGGATGCACGGTAAAACCGTCAAGACAGGTCAAGCTGTTCGCACTCGTGAGCATGGTTTTGATGAAATCGAGCTGGATGTCGCCGTCGCCATGCGCCCCGAGCGCCGGTCCCATGATCTCGGCCTGCGGATTGACCTTGCGGATCGCTTCGCAAGTGGCGAGCACCAGTTTGCCGAAAATGGCGGCGTCGATCGCGGGCGGGAAGCCGCCCTTGAAATCCGGCTCGTTCCAGATATGCCAGGTGAAGGCATCGCGGCCATAAAGCTGCTCGAAATGCTGAACGGTCGCGGCGGCAAAAGCGGCGAATGCCGCGATGTTTTCCGGCGTGCGCGGTGCAACGAGGCGGTAGGACGGCGGTTTGCCTTCCGGCTCGATATTGACCGGCTTGCCGGTATAGACGCCGTTACCCTGATTGAGCGTCGCGTCGATATGCAGCCCGCGCGCCCGGATTTGTTTAATCGCGATGTCATGGCTGAAATAGGCGCGGCCGTCTTCATAATCGTCGGCGGCGGCTTGCCGTTCGATCGGACTGTCCCAGGCATATTCGCCCTTGCGCCGTTCCACCTCATACCAGGAAAAACCGGTGCGTACGCGCTTGATGCCGATGGCGGCGATGCTGTCGAGCTCCGGCTCCGTGATGCGCTCGGTCTTGATGTTGATGCCGAAGCCCATGCCGAAGCGCGGCGGTGCGGCGCTCTCCGCCAGCGCGGGGGCAGGCAGCAACGCCAGCAGCAAGAGCAGCAGGCTCAGGCAGCGGCGGGAACGGGACGGTGGAATTTCTGTTTGAGCCATTTGGCCAGCCCTTTTTCGAGCAGACGGTAACTGATGGTGGCGGCGACCAGCGTGCCGATAAGACCGAAGATGCCGAAAAAGCTCATGCCGACCCAGACCGGCAGCCCGAGCTTGCCGATGATGATTTTGATCATGACCAGCCGCAGCGGGAACATCACGACCGGGTGAATGAGGTAGAAGCTGTAGCTGATATCGCCAAGATATTGCGCGACACGATTGCCGAGCAACCGGTCAAAGACGCTACCGCCGCGCGTGATGGCATAAAAGAACACCAGGCCGGGCAATACGCCGAGCAATTCGAGATGCATGAGCGACAGTTCGAGCGACGGGCCGCGCACGCCGCGGTCATAGCTGGTCAGCACGCCATGCAGCAGCAGGATGGCCAACAGGCAGGCCAATTGCAGCCAGCCGGGCACATTGCGTTCGACGCTATTTTTGCCGTTCAGCAATTTGAAGGTCAGAGCGCCTGCGACGAAGAATCCGGCGGTCGGGTAAAGCAACAGCGCGCCGCCGATCAGGGCGACTGCAATCGTGCTGCGCATGGCCAATTGCTTTGCCGCCATAAAATAGATGAAGGCGCTGATGAGATAAAAGGCGGCTTCATAAGACAATGACCAGGCATTGAGCTGCAATAGCGGCAGGTCGAAAACGCCGGGCAGGAACAGGGCATTGGCCAGGAAAGCCTTGCCCCATTCCAGCGCACTGATGCCAACCATCCATTTATAGCCGAGATAAGGCCCGGCGATGAACAGCGGGATATGCAGCGCCAGAAATACCGGGTAGATGCGGATGGCGCGGTCGATGAGAAAGTTGCGGATATTGGCGTGGCGCAGCAGGCTGCCGGTAATCAGGTAACCGCTGATCATGAAGAACAGCTCGACACCCCCGGACAGCGATTGCAGCAGCGCGCGGAAGGGCTGTACCGCTTCGGTGATAACGTCGCTGGTCACGCTCATGTCATAGATATGGAACAAAAAGACCATCAACGCGGCCATGCCGCGCAGGCCGTGAATATTCGCATTATGCTTCTGCAAATTCGGATCGCGCATGGGTGGCTCGCGGTTCAGGCTGGGTTGCCCCACAAATCATAGGCATCGGCTTTGTTGATGGTCACGGCCATGATGGTGCCGGGGGCGGGGGGCGTCTTGCCGGTTTTGACATAGACAGTACCGTCAATTTCCGGCGCATCCGCCGCGCTGCGGCCTAGTGCCCATTGGCCGTCATGGCTGTCGATGATCACGGACACGGTCTTGCCGACTTTGCCCGCGAGCCGCGCGGCGCTGATATCCTGCTGCGCCTGCATGAAGCGGTGCCAGCGTTCTTCCTTGACTTCGTCCGGCACGGCGGCGGCGATATCGTTCGCGGGCGCGCCTGCGACCGGCTCATATTTGAAGCAGCCGACGCGATCGAGCTGCGCCTCCTTGAGCCAGTCGAGCAGGAAGGTGAAATCCTCCTCCGTCTCGCCGGGGAAGCCGACAATGAAGGTCGAGCGAATGGTGAGGTCGGGGCAAACGCCGCGCCAGCGCGCGATGCGCTCCAGCACCTTGTCCTGATGCGCCGGGCGCTTCATCGCCTGCAGCACCTTCGGGCTCGCATGTTGGAAGGGGATGTCGAGATAAGGCAGGATCTTGCCTTCCGCCATCAATGGCATCACCGCGTCGACATGGGGGTAGGGATAGACATAATGCATCCGTACCCAGACGCCGAGCGTGCCGAGCGCGCGCGCGAGGTCGATGAAACGGGTTTCGTAGTCCGTGTCGCGCCAGCGGCTCGGCGCATATTTGAGGTCGAGACCATAAGCGCTCGTATCCTGCGAGATGACGAGCAGTTCCTTGACCCCGGCGGCGACGAGCTTCTCGGCCTCGCGCATCACGTCGGCGAGCGGGCGGCTCACCAGATCGCCGCGTAGCTTCGGAATGATGCAAAAGCTGCAGCGGTTGTTGCAGCCTTCCGAGATTTTCAGGTAGGCGTAGTGGCGCGGCGTGAGCTTGATGCCTTGCGGCGGCACAAGGTCGAGGAACGGGTCGTGCTGCGGCGGCACGACATCATGCACGGCCTGCACCACCGTTTCATATTGCTGCGGCCCCGTGATGGCATGGACATGGGGGTATTGCTTGCGGATCACGTCAGGCTCCGCGCCGAGGCAGCCGGTCACGATGACCTTGCCGTTTTCGGCCATCGCCTCGCCGATCGCGTCGAGCGACTCGTTGCGCGCGCTGTCAAGGAAGCCGCAGGTGTTGACGATCACGACATCGGCTCCGGCATAATCGGGCGATAGCGCATAGCCCTCGGCGCGCAGCTGGGTGATGATGCGCTCGCTGTCCACCAGCGCCTTGGGGCAGCCGAGACTGACGATCCCCACTTTAGGCGCGGGGGCGACGGATGCGGTATTTTTTGCCATGGCGCGCCTTTTAGAGCATTTCGCCGCGGGCGTCATGGCTAATTTTGCTTATAATGCGCGTCAGGGTGGTGCGGTTACCTCGCGCCAGCGGCGTTAAATATGATTTGACTCGTTATCTTAAAGCTGTGCATCTTGCCGACGGTTTTACGGCCGCACACTTCCAGGCATCTTGCAGGTTGGTAGGTCGAAAACGCGGCACGGCGCCGAGGTTGGCGCCGGGTCTTTACCAACGTAATGCAAGGGAATACAAATATGGCAGTCGGTACGGTCAAGTGGTTCAACCCCACCAAGGGTTATGGTTTCATCCAGCCTGAGGCGGGCGGTCCGGACGTATTCGTCCATATCAGCGCGGTTGAAGCCGCCGGTATGGGTTCGCTGAACGAAGGCCAAAAGGTCAGCTACGAACTGATCACCAGCAAGGGCAAGACTTCGGCTGGTAACCTCAAGGCAGCTTAAGTCGCTGTTTTTTGAGACAGAATTTGAACACACGGAGCCGCAAGGTTCCGTGTGTTTCTTTTTGAGCGCCCGGCAGGATGAAGCTGTTTGGTTAAGTTATTGAAAAATAATATTTCAAATTCCATTGTTGCTCTGCGCAATTATTAATTTCTTTTGTTTGCGCTTCAATCCCTTACGCGATTCAGCTATTGTGCGGCCCTGTTTTGTAGGGGGCGTCGGTGTTACGCAATCAGGTCTATCAATATAGCAAGCCGGTGCAGCAGCCTGCTTTGGGCGGCGCGCATAGCGAACTTGAAAATGTCATCGCGCAGGGCACCGATGCTCTGCTCAAGCTGCAGCATGCTGACGGCCATTGGGCGTTCGAGCTTGAGGCTGACGCCACCATTCCGGCGGAATTCATTCTGCTCCAGCATTTTCTTGGCAATATCGATCAGCCGCTGCATGAAAAGATGGCGATCTATCTGCGCCGCATTCAGGGCAAGCATGGCGGCTGGCCGCTGTTCCATGACGGCGACTTCAATATCAGCGCGAGCGTGAAGGCCTATTACGCGCTCAAATGCGTCGGCGATTCACCCGATGCGCCGCATATGGTGCGCGCGCGCGAAGCGATCCTCGCCCATGGCGGCGCCGCGACGAGCAACGTGTTCACCCGCATTCAGCTCGCCTTGTTCGGCGCCGTACCGTGGCACGCCGTACCGGTCATGCCGGTCGAGATCATGTTCCTGCCACGCTGGTTCCCGTTTCACTTGTCGAAGGTGGCCTATTGGTCGCGCACCGTCATCGTGCCCTTGCTGGTGCTGATGGCGAAGAAGCCGCGCGCCGCCAACCCGCGTCAGGTGCGTGTCGATGAACTGTTCGTGACCCATCCGGATCAGGTCAAGGATTGGAATACCAACCGCAACAAGTCGGTGATGGTGCCGATTTTCGCGGGGCTCGATAAGGTGCTGCGCACGCTTGAGCCGTATATGCCGAAAGGCTTGCGCGACAAGGCGATCAAGGCCTGCGTCGGCTGGGTCAAGGAACGGCTGAACGGCGAGGACGGCCTTGGCGCGATTTATCCGGCGATGGCCAACAGCGTCATGATGTATCATGTGCTCGGCTATCCCAAGGATCATCCGGACGCCGCGATCGCCTGGAAGTCGATTGAGAAGCTGCTGGTCGTCGGCGAGAAGGAAGCCTATTGCCAGCCCTGTCTGTCTCCGGTCTGGGATACGGCGCTCGCTGCACACGCGATGATGGAAGTGGGCGGCGAGGCTTATGAAGCCGTGAGCCGCGCCTGCGACTGGCTGCGCAGCAAGCAGATCACGGAAGTGCAGGGCGACTGGGCGACCGTGCGGCCGAATCTGACGCCGGGCGGCTGGGCTTTCCAGTACGAAAATCCGCATTATCCTGACCTTGACGATACCGCCGTCGTCGTGATGGCGCTCGACCGCCATGACTGGCGCACCTATCGTCCGCAAAACAGTCTGGCGGAATCCTGGGTGCTCGGGATGCAGTCGCGCAACGGCGGCTGGGGCGCGTTCGACGCCGACAATGTCCATTACTACCTGAACCACATTCCGTTCGCCGATCACGGCGCGCTGCTTGACCCGCCGTCGGCGGATGTTTCGGCGCGTTGCCTCAGCATGCTGGCGCAGCTCGGCTATCCGAAGAATCACCCGCAGGTTGAGAAGGCGATCAAATATCTGCGCAAGGAGCAGGAAAAAGAAGGCTGCTGGTTCGGGCGCTGGGGCACGAATTATATCTACGGCACCTGGTCGGTGTTGTGCGCGCTCAACGCCATCGGCATCGACAAGCAGGAGCCGATGGTGCGCCGTGCCGTCGCCTGGTTGCTGCAGCAGCAGCGCATCGATGGCGGCTGGGGCGAGGATGGCGCATCTTATTGGGCCGACCAGCCCAAGGGGCAGGGCAAGGCCAGTACGCCGGCGCAAACGGCCTGGGCATTGCTTGGCCTTATGGCGGCAGGCGAGGGCAGCAATCCCGCGGTCAAGCGCGGCATCGAATATCTGATCGATACGCAGGATGAGACCGGGCTGTGGCAGGAACAGCATTATACGGCGGTTGGTTTTCCGCGCGTCTTTTACCTCCGTTACCATGGTTACCGCGCTTTCTTCCCGATTTGGGCGCTGGCGCGCTACCGCAATCTGCAGCAGAGCAATCAGCCCGGCATCATGCTCGGCATGTAAGCCACGTGCAGAATCAATGAAGGCGGCAGAGCGATTCTGCCGCCTTTTTGATTCGCGCCGCGGCAATCGCTTGGCAGCTACCGGTGGCGCACAACAAACCACAAAAATCGGCAATTTCTTTGAATTTAAATTACGTGCAATGCAGCAAAATAATCATTTCCAATGGCTTGGAGAAAGTATTCTTCGCGCTTAGTAATGAAGAGTCAATGTCAGTCATCTTTAAGGGAGGTTAATGATGAGTGGTGAACAACTGGTAAGCCGTCAGGCTATTGCCCAGAGTGCTGTCGTTCCCGGTGTTAATGTCGTTGTGACCGGCGTTGCCGCTAACGGCAAGACCATTGCGCGTGTGCAGCAGCAGGAAGCGCAGCGTCCGGGTGGTAATGTCCAGCACGGTTCTGTCCCCGCCCCGGTGAAACAATTGGGTTAATAGGTTTATCCATTGAGGATAATCACGGAAAGGCCGTGTTCGCTATGTCGGGCGCGGCCTTTTTGCTGCCTGAAACTATTGCCTGGTTTGACGTGCCGGGTGCCATTTCGATACAAAGACTTATGTATAATTTTCTTGAAGAAATTGGCTTAAGACATACCAAACGCGATGCGCAGCAGACCGAAGCGATGCTGGGCAATTTGAATTTACTCGTGCCTAAGAATGACGAATATCTCCTCGGCAAAGAACATTTGCTGATCTTCCTGAATCCCTTTGGCGTCGTACTGCGGGTCGGTGACCCACTGCCGGGGCCCGAACACGACCTGATCCTGAAGCCATGGAAGAAAGTGCAGATGGAAAAGGCGGTGTTCGAGGTGCTGCCGGGGATTGAGTGCGGCATCAGCCAGCAGAGCCGCGAGCTGAGCAAGCTGCGCCAAATTCTGCACCATGAAAAATATGATTTCTGGGATTACGATAAGACCTCGAATGTCGGGTTCCTGCCGGTCACCGCAAGCCCGTTTAGCGGCAAGATTCCGGTGGTATTGGACCGTGGTGCCGTACGGGCCCAGGAAGGCGTGACGACGCATCCGCGCATCGCGAAGTTCCGCGAAGCGGGCAAGGAAGTTTGGCAGCCGGTAGAATTTCGTGGTGCGCAAGAACGCGTTTTTGCGCCGTTCCGCGAAGCGCTACAGGCGGCGTGGCCCGATAGCACCAATGAGATCAACGGCCACAAGATGATGGAATTCTGGCGTTTGTGCCGTCAGGAGATTCTGCAGCGCGAGCAAACGGGCTATGGCGTGCTGAACAACAAATGGGAAGACAATAACGGTGGCGAGGAATATTTCAAAACCGTGCAGGCCCGCAATTCTTCTTTCCAATATGGCGAGCGTTACGCGCAGCATCTGCTGGCATGTTAGTGTTTTGCACGCTAACCTAGCGCGCAAAACAACGAGCTCCGTTTCATTTCATGCAATCTCCTTTCATCATCACCGGCTTGGCGGCTGAAGCAAGGTTAGTCGCGCCGCACCAGGCCTTTTGTACGGGGGCCAATCTCGGCAGTGTCGAGCCGATGCAGGTGGCGATCCAACAAGCTGGTAAACCCTGTCTCAGCTTCGGGCTTGCAGGCGGGCTCGCGCCGGATCTGCCGGCAGGCACCATCGTGATTGCGGATCGCATCCGTTGCAAAGCGGGCGATTATGTCTGCGAT
>JBDHTV010000004.1:0-24901 GCA_039808825.1 Bdellovibrionales bacterium
GTTGCGGCGTTAAACCAAATTTCACCGCCGGTGGAATAGGCTAACGTCACTTTAACCAGCGGAAGGAGTCCGCGTCTCTGGGAAAGGAGTTCATCCCATGGCTATCTCTGGTGTTTCGCTTACCGCCTCGGCACGTGCCAACCTGATCGCGTTGCAAAATACGACGACCTTGTTGGGTACGACCCAGGAACGTCTCTCCACGGGCAAGAAGGTCAACAGCGCAATTGATAACGCGACAGCGTACTTCAAATCGCAGTCCTTCACGCAACGCGCGAGCGACTTGGGCGATCTGAAGGATGGTCTGTCCACCGCATTGCAGACCGTGAAAGCGGCCTCCAACGCGATCGACGGCATCACCAAGATCGTACAGCAGCTGCAAGGTCTGGCCAACAGCGCCCTGCAGACTTCTGACACAACCTCGCGTTCAACCCTGGCCACGCAGTATAACAACCTGCGCGACCAGCTCGACGCGCTGGTGAACGACGCAAGCTTCAACGGTGTCAACCTGTTGAAAACCAGCGGTTCGCTGGTTGTGAAGTTCAACGAAACCAACACCAGTACCCTGACCGTGTCGGGCGTTGATCTGAGTGCTTCCGGGCTCTCGGTCAGCGCAGCGGCGTCGGCCTTCGCGGCTGACTCGAACATCAACGCCGCCTTGAGCGAGTTGACGACCGCCTTGACCACCCTGCGTACCAATGCAAGTACGTTCGGTACCAACGCGACACTGATTCAGACGCGCACCGACTTCACCTCTGTTCTGGTCAATACCTTGCAGTCCGCTTCGGACAGCTTGATCCTGGCCGACCAGAACGAAGAAGGCGCGAACCTGCAGGCCCTGCAGGCCCGGTCGCAGCTCGGTATTACCGCGCTGGGAATCTCCGGCCAGCAGCAGCAGGCTATTCTGAAGTTGTTCTAAACGGGGTTGGGGATGGCGGCGACGCCATCCCCGCTTCCAAGACTTTAGGGCCACAGGCGTTCCGCTGGGGAACGCGGGCCGGAGCTTCTCGAAGGAGTCGGGATCATGCCGCTCAAGATTCGCGTCAAGCCGGAGCAAAAATTCTTTGCCGGCGGCGCCGTCCTCAAAAACGTGGGTACCAAACCCGCCGATCTGCTTGTGCTCTCCGACAGCCCGGTGCTGCGCGAAGATTACATGATGAATATCGACCGCAGCGAGGAATCCGACGCCGCGACCGTCTATTTCCTGCTGCAGATGATCTATCTGTTCAAAGGCAAGGGCCAGCCGCTCGACACGCTGGTCATCGACACCATGGTGAAATTCGCGGCGCTGCACCCGCATCTGGCAGACAGCGTCAATGCCATCATCGCCCATCTGCAGGCCGGCGAAAGCTTCAAGGCGCTGCGGCTCGGCCATGCGTTGCTTTCCGACCAGGAAGCCGCGCAGCAGCGTCCGGTTCCGACCACGCCGCTGCCCGAACAACCCGCGACCGTTTAAGGAGGCCACCATGCAGACCGCGCAGGAACAAATCAACGCTTATACCGGCAACCAGAAGGAAGGGGCCTCGCAACGCGCCATCGAGGCGCAGGCGCTGCTCAACTGCGCCGCCAAATTGCGCGCGGCCCAAGACCCTGCGGTCGATTACGCGACCTATGCCGATGTGATCCGCATTAATCAGCGCTTGTGGACGATCTTCCAAGTCAGCCTGTGCGAACAGGACAATCCGCTGCCGCGCGATCTCAAAATCACGCTGCTCAGCCTGAGCCGCTTCATCGACAAGATGAGCCTGCGCGCGCTCGCCGAGCATGATCCGGCGCTGCTCAACAGCCTGATCGACATCAACCGCAATATCGCCGCGGGGCTTCATACGGCACCGGCAGCGCAGAGCGCAAGCGCCGCGCCGACCACGCTGCCGCCGCAAACCACGCCGCCGACCAGCTTCTCGGCCAGCGTTTAAGTCTTGGCCCCATCCGGCCGTTGCGGCGGCAGCGCAACGAGCGCTTCCACCGCAACCGGTGGCGGGCCCGCGAACTGATGCGTGACGGTCGGGAAGGGAATGACGATGTTCTCGGCGTCGAAACGCTCCTTGAGCGCCAGCATATAGGCGAAACGGACGTTCCATTGCTGGCCCGGCAGCGTCTTGATGCGGACGCGGACGATGATCGACGAGTCGGCAAAATTGACGATGCCGTTGACTTCGGCGGCCGTCAGAATATTCGGCCCCATCTCCGGATCCTGCTGCAACGACGCCCCCACCTCGGCCATGACCGCGAAGACGCGGCGCAGGTCCGCGCTGTAGGCCACGCCAACTTCCATCACGGCATAGGCGAAGCCGCGCGTCTGGTTGATGAAGCCCGTCACTTCGCTATAAGGGATGACATGCAACGCGCCGTTGATATCACGCAGGCGCAGCGTGCGGATGGTCATGCCGTCGACGACGCCGCTATGCGTGCCGCAGGTCACGACATCGCCGACATGGATGGTGTCTTCGATAATGATGAAGAGGCCGGTGATGAAGTCCTTGACCAGCGCCTGCGAGCCAAAACCGACCGCGACGCCGACGATACCGGCACCGGCCAGCAACGGCGCGATATTGATGCCGAGCTCCGACAGGCCGACCAGCATGACGGCGATGGTCAGCACCACGGCCGCGCTATGGCGGATGAGCGGCAACAGCGTTTTGGTGCGGGCGACACGGTCAATGCCGCTTACCGCCTGCAGACGCGGGTCGCGCGCGCGTTGTTGCGCGGCGTTGAGCAGGCTGCATAACATTTCATAGCACAAGACCGCTACAATCACGGCGATAGTGACCGAGAAACCGGCGCCGGTCAGGCGTTGCACGGTCTCGGTCTTCATCCAGGCCGAGAAATCGACATTCCAGCCGAGCAGGATGAGATAGACGCCGCCGACCGTGACCAGCAGGCGCATGAGCGCGAGCAGCACCGGCTGATGCAGCGGCAACCGCTCCTGCTGCGCCTGGGCCAACGCCGCACGCAGGCTCAACTGGTTCAAGCCATAGATCAGCACATTCATCAGCAGGAAGAGCAAAACGGTGATCAATGTGCCCTGCAGCAGCGCGCCGAAGCCCGCGCCGAGCGGCGACAAGATCGTCACCGTATAGCCGATCAGCAGATAGAGGATGGTCAGCCGATGCCAGTGCGCGCTCAGATTATGCCGCGCCCAGCTCAACAGGTCGCCGTCCGGCTCGTCCTTGTCGCCGCGGAGCCAGGCCGCGACCGGCGCGCGGTTGCGCCGGATCAGCGCGATCAGACTCAGGAGTAGAGCGAGGCCGAGCAGGCGCGAGAAGAAACGGCGCGGCTCCTCCGGCATTTCCATGAGCCGCGCGGCATCAAGCAGGCCATAGCCGAGCAGTGCCACCGTGACCACGGTGCCGAGCCAGAGATGCAGATCGGCGGCGCGCAGATCGCCGAGCGGCAAGAGGCGCAGCGGCGCGCGCTTGGGCGCGAGGATGAGCTTGCTCGTCAAAACCACCAGGCGGCTGAAAATCAGGGCATAGGTGACGGCGCCGATGGCCATGCGGACGCGCAGCGTGATCAAAGCGTCCGACAGAATAGTCAGCGAACAAAACACCAGCGCGATGATCGGCAACAGACCGATCCCGAACTGCACCAGCCCCAGGCCGAGGCGCGCGGCAAAGCTGTAGGTCTGGCGCGGCCGCAGGCTGCGGCGCAGCGGCGTCAGCAGCAGATGCAGCGTCAGCGCCGCAAGCAGGCTCCAGCCGATGACGGGCGGCGCATAAGCCCCCAGCATCTGCCAACGCTCGGCCAGGCGCGGCGTCGCCATTTGCTGGCTCCACCATTTGTCAAGCTGGGGCAGGTTGACGAGGCTTTGCAGCTCCTGCCGGCCATTGGTGCTGAGATTGTTCACGCTCGTGGATAGCCACTCGAGCAGGTGGGTGCCGAAGCTCGGCTCGGGCGGCGGCTCGGGCTCGGCGGTTTCCTCCTTATCCTTGACCGGCAACAGCCCCTGCAGATTGATGACCGGCAGGACGATATTGTTTTTGGCCGGATCCGGCGCCGGTTCCGCCACGACTTTTTCAGCCGCCGGCTTGTCTTTCGACTCTTTGGCCGTGGCTTTGGCGTTTTGCGCACCGGCAACCGGGCTCAATAAGGTCAAGAGCAGTAAAAACAGCAGAACAGGGCGCAGCATGGGCGGAAACGTAATCAGGCGGGCGGAAAAATTGATCATAACATAAAGAATGACAGGCTCCAGCGATGGCTGCGTCTTCGCCTAAAAATGTGACGGGACTATGACTGTACGACGACGCCAGCGCGATTGACCGGCTGCGGTCAAACAGCGCAGGCCGCATCATGACCGAACAAAATGGGCCGAACAAAGCCGATTTAGCAGCTTTTGCACGCGAAAGTGGCAAAAAAACTCATAACAGGGCGGAGGAAAATTAATACTTTATTTAGCGCAATTAACGCGTTGTTCAGAGCGCAAATTTAATATGGGGGTATGTCGAAAGGTCTCGCCCAGGCGCGGTTAATCGGTCCCGCGGTCTTGAAGCTTGTTGCCAGCGGATTGATGCTCGGCGTGCCCGCGATGTTGCTCGCCAATATGTATCTGGCGGACACGCCGGACACGCTGTTCCAAAACCGCACTTTTATCACCGCCGCGCTCGTGCTGCTTGCGCTGGGCGGCACGGTCTTGCTGTGGTTCGAGATCAATGCCCGCGCCAAGGCCGAGAAAGTTATCGAGGGCCAGTCGGAAGTTTTGCGGCGGCAGGCGCTGATCGCCGCCAATATGGACAATATGGTTGTCATCACCAACCGCAACGGGCTGATCGACTGGTGCAATGCCGGCTTTACCCGCGTGACCGGCTATGCGCTCCATGATGTCAAAGGCCGTCCGGTCGGCGAGATCCTGCAAGGGCCGCGCGCCGCACCGCAAGCGGGCGCCTTGCTCGACAGCGCCCGGCGCGAAGGGCAGGGTTTCCGCGCCGAATTGCAGCTCTATAGCCGGGACGGCCGTGAATACTGGGCCGATATCAATGTCCAGCCGCTGCTTGACAAGAGCGGCAAGCTCGCCGGGCATGTGGCGCTGATGCTCGACACCACCAAACGCAAACAACAAGAGCAAGAGCTCGAACGCGTCGCCTATTATGATAGCCTGACCGGCCTGCCCAATCGCGCGCTGCTGCTGGTCAAGCTGCGGCAGGCGCTGCAGAGCAAGGAGACGCGGCCCGCGCTCATCTATCTCAAATTCCCGCGCATGTCGGCCTTGCGCGGCACGCTCGGCCACGGCGTCACCGACGAGCTCACGCAGACCATCGTCAAGCATGTCAAGGAGCAGCTCGGCCCCGGGCAGATGCTGGCGCGGCTGTCGGCCAGCGCCTTCGCCATTCTCATCGCGGTCAAACGCCCGGCGGAGGCGCTCTCGGTCGCCTATACGCTGCAGGCGGCGCTGGCCAAGCCCTATCACGTCGCCGACCGCGAAATCCATATGGTGACCTCGATCGGCGTTTCGGTCGCGACCGAGGAGCTCGAAGATCACACGGCGCTGCTGCGCGACGCCGAGATCGCGAGCCAGGCGGTTTCGACCAAAAGCATGGACGAGGTCGTGCTGTTCGACGTGGCGATGCGCCAGCAGCTTGAGGCACGGCACAAGCTCGAGACCGACCTGCGCCGCGCGATCTATTTCGACAGCACGCAGCTTGCCGTGGTGTTCCAGCCCATCGTCGACATCAAGGATATGAGCCTGGTCGGCTTCGAGACGCTCGCACGCTGGAAGCATCCGGAAAAAGGGTGGATTCCGCCCGACCAGTTCATCGGCATCGCCGAAGAGACCGGCATGATCGTGCCGCTGTGGAATTTCGTCTTCGCCGAGGCCTGCCGCTATCTCGTGCGCTGGCAGCGGATGCGCGCGCCCGAGATGACGCCGCTGTTCGTCAGCGTCAATCTCTCCGCCACCCAGTTCTATTATCCGGGGCTGATGCGCTCGGTTGGCGCGGTCATCGACGTCACGCGCGTCGATCCGAGCTGGATCAAGTTCGAGATCACCGAAAGCGGGCTGATGGAAAACGCCGCCGCGGCGCTGCAGCAGATGGAAAGCCTGAAAGCGCTCGGCTGCACGCTCGCCATCGACGATTTCGGCACCGGCTATTCATCGCTCAGCTATTTGCAGAAGCTGCCGGTCGACGATATCAAGATCGACAAATCCTTTATCATGAACATGAACAAATCGAGCAGCAGCCGCGAGATCGTGCGCATCGTCACCGAGCTCGGCCGCATCCTGCACAAGCGCGTCATCGCCGAGGGCATCGAGACCGAATATGACCTGCATGTGCTGCGCCAGCTGCATTGCGATTGCGGGCAGGGCTATTATTTCTACAAGCCGATGATGCCGGAAGACGCCGAGCGGCTCGTGATTGAGAAAACACGCGAAGCGCTCGAAGCGGAAACTGTGCAGGCCTGAAGAAACCGAAAGCAAAATCAGTCGCTTAGAGAAAATCGGTCAGCGCTTTGTCCGGTTTCGCTTGCAATGAAAAAACCCATACCCATATTATGGCCATGAACGCCATGCGTTCTGCCGCCGTTTTGCGGCGGGCAAACCTGCAAGGGAGTAACTACCGATGACCACGCCATATCGCGACACGTCTTTTTTGAGCAGTGCCGGTCAGGGCGTTAGCTTCGATGCCGGGCTGCGTAACCATATGCAGCGCGTCTATAATTACATGGCGGGCGGCGTTGCCATCACGGGCGCGCTGGCTTATGCCGCGACGCATACCGCGCTGGCCAGTATTGTCTTCGCGCCGGGATTGAACCTACTGTTCATGCTGGCACCGCTGGCCTTCATTCTCGTCCTCAGCTTCGGGATCAACCGACTCTCGGCCGGCACGACGCAGCTGCTGTTCTGGCTCTATTGCGCCAGCATGGGCGTCTCGATGGGCGCGATTTTCCTGATGTATACCGATACCAGCATCGCGCGCGCCTTCTTTATCACGGCGGCAACCTTCGGCGCGATGAGCTTGTGGGGCTATACGACGAAGCGCGATCTGAGCGGTTTCGGCAGCTTCATGATGATGGGCGTCATCGGCATCGCGCTGGCGTCGCTCGTCAATCTTGGTCTCGCGATCTTCAGCGTGCCGTCGCCGATGCTGAGCTGGGTTACCTCGATCGTCGGTGTCGTGGTCTTTACCGGCCTGACGGCATGGGATACGCAGGCGATCAAGCAGAGCTATGCCGACGGTTACGGGCTCGAAGCGAACAGCAAGCTCGCGGTGATGAGCGCGCTGCAGCTCTATCTCAACTTCATCAACGCCTTCACCTTCCTGCTGCGTCTGATCGGCGACCGCCGTTAAACCGCACAGGCAACAAAGCCAAAAGCCGCCGGAGCGATCCGGCGGCTTTTTTTGTTGCGCGCTATACAAGAGCGGTTATGCAAAAGCGGTGCCAAATTCGGTGGTTTGGCAACCAAGCCTTAACCATCCTTGCCTAGATTGAGGATATGACCCTCCAGCAACGCCTTGATCTGCGAACAACGCAGACGCTTGTCATGACGCCGCAATTGCAGCAGGCGATCAAGCTGTTGCAGATGTCGAACCTCGAATTGCAGGATTATGTCCATGAGCAGCTCGAGAGCAACCCGCTGCTCGAAGCCGCCGAAGGCGACCATGAGACCCCGGTGCGTGAAACCGTGGCGACCGAGCCCGAAAGCCTGCCCGCCGCCACCGATGCCGGACTTACCAGTACCAGCGCCGCGCCGGAGACCGACACCTTCGCGCAGGATGCGCCGCTCGATACCGATTTCGACAATGTCTGGGCGAGCGAGCATGGTGGCGGTGGCCGCGGGGGCAGTTTCGATGATGACGATTTCGCCTTCGAGCAAAGCCTGCCCGCGGCGGAAAGCCTGCGCGATCATCTGCTCGCGCAGGTACATTGCGACCTGCTCGAACCCGGCGAACGGCTGGTCGGGGCGGCGCTCATTGATATGCTTGATGAAAATGGCTGGCTGCCGCGCGATCTCGACCTGGTGCGCACCCAGCTCGGCGCGCCACCGGAACTGTTCAACCGCGTGATCGAGCAGCTGCAGCAATTCGACCCGCCGGGCATTTTTGCGCGCGATCTCGCCGAGTGCCTCGCGCTGCAGCTCAAGGAGCGCGACCGGCTCGACCCCGCGATGCAGCTCTTGCTGCAGCATCTTGACCTCGTTGCGGCACGCGACACGAAGAAACTGCAGCAAATCTGCGGCGTCGACGGCGAAGATGTCGCCGACATGCTCGCCGAGTTGCGGCGGCTCAATCCGCGGCCGGCCCAGGCCTATCAGGTCGATATCACCCAGACGCTGATCCCCGACGTGTTGCTGCGCCCGCTGGCGGGCGGCGGCTGGCAGGTCGAGCTCAATCCGGAAAACCTGCCGCGCGTGCTCGCGAACGAGAGCTACTACACGCGCATCAGCGCCGCGACCAAGCAGAAGACCGAGAAGGACTATATCCAGGAGCGCTGGCAGCAGGCCAACTGGCTCGTCAAGGCGCTGCATCAGCGCGCAACCACCATCCTCAAAGTCGCGACCGAGATCGTGCGCCAGCAGGACAAGTTCTTCGTCTATGGGGTGGCGCAGCTGCGGCCGCTCACGTTGCGGCAGGTGGCCGAGGCGGTCGGGATGCATGAATCGACCGTGAGCCGGGTCACGACAAGCAAATATATCGCGACGCCGCGCGGCATCTTCGAGCTTAAATATTTCTTCACTAATGCGCTGGCCAGCACCGAGGGCGGCGAAAGCCACGCGGCGGAAGCGGTGCGGCACAAGATCCGCACGCTGATCGCGAACGAAAGCGGCGACGATATTCTGGCCGATGACCGCATCGCCGCACTGCTGCAACAGGACGGCATCAATATCGCCCGGCGCACTGTCGCCAAATATCGCGAGGCAATGCAGATTCCATCCTCCGCCGCGCGGCGGCGCGGCCAGAAGGCTGAAGGCAAAAGCCTGCCTGAATCAAGCCGTTAGCATCCGCGACAAAAAAATTGCTTGGCCGACGAAGGGGCGTGCTATAATCAGAACCTGTCCGGTCGGTGCCGTTTTGCAACCGTGAAGGCCGGACCGGCTATCGGCTTGCGCCCTGGCCGGGGCACGCAGCCGGCCGTTTAAGAACCGGATTGTTTCAGAACCGCAAATCAGGAGTTTTTTCGATGCAATTGACGATCAAGGGCAAGCATCTTGATATCGGCGATTCGCTGCGCCAGCATGTCGAACAGAATCTGACGGAGATTATCGGGAAGTATTTCAGCACGCCGATCGACGCGCATGTCACCTTCTCGCGCGAGGCGCATTTATTCCACGCCGATATCGTCGTACATGCCGGTCGCGGCATCGTGCTGCAGAGCGCGGCCGAAGCCGCCGAACCCTATGTCGCCTTCGACGAGGCGGCGGGCAAGGTCGGCAAGCGTTTGCGCCGGCACAAGAACCGGCTCAAGGATCACCACAAGCAGGTCGCCGTTCCCACCGAAGCCGTCATGGCGCAATATAACGTGCTGCACGGCGAGCAGGAGAGCGAGACCGCCGGCGACGACAACCCGGTCGTGGTCGCGGAAATGACGACACCGATCGAGATGCTGACGGTGAGCGAAGCCGTGATGCGGCTCGATCTCGGCGATCTGCCGGCGCTGCTGTTCCGCAACCGTTCGCATGGCCAGCTCAACATGATCTATCGTCGCGCCGACGGTCATATCGGCTGGGTCGATCCGGCGCAGAATGTCGCGATTAACCAGGGTGGCGCACGCGCCACCAAGGCGAGCTGAGGTACGGCGGACGATGATTGAGACGATTCTCGATAAGGCGCATGTGGCCTGCGGGCTGGCAAGCGCCAACAAGAAGCAGCTGTTTCAGACGATTGCCGAACAGATCGCGCCCAGCATCGGGCTCAACAGCCACCAGGTGCTCGACGTGCTGTGGGAGCGCGAACAGCTCGGCACGACCGGCGTGGGGCAGGGTATCGCTATCCCGCACGGCAAGCTGCCTGGACTCACGCGCGTGCACGGCTTTTTCGCGCGGCTTGCCGAGCCGGTGGATTTCGCCAGCATCGACGAAAAACCGGTCGATCTCGTCTTCATGCTGCTCGCGCCCGCCGAGGCCGGGGCCGATCATCTGCAGGCGCTCGGGCAAATCTCGCGATTGATGCGCGACGCCGCCTTCTGCGCCGAAGCGCGCAAAGCCGCCAGCCCGACCGCACTCTATAATCTGCTGGTGCGGGAGGCCAAGGCCGCCGCGGCCTGACGCCACCTGCTCTTCAGTTTTCCTAGAACCCAGAGGTTTCACCATGCCCGTCGTCAGTCCGCAGCAATTCACCGCCATGATCGAACGCGCGCAGCAGCAGCATTTCGGCTACCCTTCGATCAATTGTTCGAACATGGAAAGCATCCGTGCCGCGATCAACGGCTTCGAAGCGGCGAAGTCCGACGGGATCGTGCAAATCTCGATTTCCTCGGCCAAGAAGGTATCGAGCCTCGATGCCGTCGACGGCGCGCTCGCGCTCGCCGAATATACCGTGCGTTATGCCCGCGGCAAGGCGGTGCAGATCGCAATCACGACCGACCACTGCGAGACGAAGGACCTGTCCTTCCTCGACGGGCTCATCGCCGATTGCCAGCAGCGCATCAGCCGCGGCGAAGCACCGCTGTTCCAGGGCATGATGTATGACGGCTCGCACGATCCGCTCGCCGACAATATCCGCGTCGCCAGCGCCTATTTGCAGAAGCTGGCGCCGCTTGGCATCACGCTCGAAACCGAGATCGGCGAGACCGGCGGCGTCGAGGACGGGCTCGCGGGCCATGCGTCCTACTCCTCGCCCGACCAGATCAAGCAGATGCGCGACGCGCTCAAGGGGCTCAAGGGCAACTACACCATCGCCGCCAGTTTCGGCAATGTCCACGGCATCGCCAAGGCGGGCGAGGTCAAGCTCAAGCCCGAGATTCTCGCCGATCTGCTCGTCGAAGCGAAACAGGACCCGCATTTCAAGGGCTTCGTTTTCCACGGCGGCAGCGGCTCGAGCAAGGACGAGATCCGCACCGCGGTCAAGAACGGCGTGGTCAAGATGAATGTCGATACCGAATGTCAGCTCGAATATTCGCGCCCCGTCTATGAGCATGTGCTCAAGACCAAAGACGAAGTGCTCAACGCCGAGGTGCCGAACAAGAAGCATTTCGACCCGCGCGGCTGGGGCGCTAAAGCGGTTGACGGCATGGCCGCCCGGGTTGTCCAAGCCTGCGAAGACATGGGATCGGCCGGCAAATCCGCGACGCTCGCCAAAGCGGCCTAAACGTTACGCTATTTAGCCTTTTGCACTTCCGGGCTCCGGGGTTATGATTCCCCGCCAAAGCCGGGAGGATAAAATGCGCCGTTATGCAGACGAGGCCGGAATCGCCATCGGGCCGATCTTGTTCGTGCTCGCCTTGCTCGCCATCATCGCCGCGGTCATGGCGACGGATTCCAGCAGCATGGGCGGCGCGGCGCGCGAGGATACGATCACGGCGCAGATCGGGTCGCAGGCGAGCCTGATCCGCAGCAAATTCGCCGAATGCAATATGATCCGCGGCAGCTGGCCGGTGGGCGACGGCAGCGGCACGCTGATCAGCGCCGTGACCTGTCCCGGCGACCCGGCCGGGCAGGATAATCTGTGGACGGGCGCACGCAACACGCAGCTCGCGC
This sequence comes from Bdellovibrionales bacterium, assembly GCA_039808825.1. Lineage (GTDB taxonomy): Bacteria > Pseudomonadota > Alphaproteobacteria > UBA9219 > RFNS01 > JAGOHT01. The sequence continues at coordinate 11,627 of JBDHTV010000004.1, forward strand.
CACCGCCGCAAGGCTTCAACAGCTGGACCTATTATGATTACTCCGCCACGGGCGGCGGGCGCTGCGTCAAGATCGCGCCCGCCTCAGGCAGCGATCCGGCCGTCAAAAACGGCATCCGCCGCGCGGCGGCCAAATTCACGACGCAGGAAGCGGATTACGACCCGGCGGGCACGGCGCAAAGCCTTGTGATCTGGATCACCAATCCGGGCGGCAGTGCCGGTGCGAACTGCGTGGCGGGCTGATCGGGAATGTTGCCGGACTGGCTTTATCTGATTTTGCTACAGTTGGGCAACGCGCCGCTGATTTATGATTATTGGTGGCTCGCGCTGCCGATCTGGCTGTGTCTGGGCTGGAGCGCATGGGTCGACGCGCGCACCGGGCGGGTGCCTGATCGCATCCTGTTGCCGGGCGCGCTATGGAGCTTGCTGCTGTTGTTTGTCGCCGCGATTGTCGTCAGTCGGCAAGACATACTCTACATCTATCCCGATCCCGACTTGCACGACTGGATGGGTCGCGGAACATATTTCATGACTATTTTCATCGGTCGTGTGATCGCGGTGCTGGGTTTTGCGGCGGCAATCTGGGGACTCAACGAGGGCTGGTATCGCTGGAAGAAACATGAGGCGCTCGGCATGGGCGACGCGAAATGGTCGGCGGTCGCGGTGCTCGGTTTCGGGCTGCTGCCCGTGCTGTGGTGCTGGGGGTTGGGCGCCATTCTCGCCTTGCTGTGGCTCGGCTGGCGGCGGTGGCAGGGCCATCCGGCACGGCAGGTTTATTTTGCGCCGTTCCTGTGCATTGCCTTGCTGCTGGTTCGGCTGGCTGGTCTCTAGAAGCCGAGCCGACGCAATTGCTCCTGCAGCAAAGCCTGCTGCTGCGGTGCTGTGACGTGATAGATGGCGGCAGGCGCGCCATTGTCATGACGCTGCAGGCGCGCGAAATCCATGGTGTCCGGTTGCGTGCCGATGCTGAGCCGGACCGGGGCAAAATGCTGCGGCTGTTTGCGCGCGAGGATTACGGTCGGGTCGTGGAAGCGAAAAACCTGATCGGGCGCGAAATGCCGGGCATGGGCAAGCATGAGCTGCTGGAAGAATGCGGCCTGCGCGGTTTGCGGCTGGAGCGCAGCCAGTTCCGGCTCGGTCAGCACGATCGGCCAGGTGGCGTTGAGCGGAACGAAACGTAGCGGCAGGCCGGATTCGAACAAGGCCTGCACGGCGAAAGGGTCGCAGGCGATATTGAAATCGGCCACCGGGTTTTCCTGCCATAACGCGTCGAACTTGCCGCCCATCATCGTAACGACAGCAATATATTTTGACGCGGCACCACCCCAGTGAGCGCAGAGTTGCGCTGCATTGGTGGCGGGGCCGAGCACCACATAATCGAGCGGACCGTGTCGCGCAGCGATTTCCTCCACCGCCTGCGCCAGTGCCGCAATCGGCAAAGGCGGCGGCAAGGCGACAGTGACGGCGGGCAGGCTCAGATTGCACAGGCCATTGCCCGCCGTGTTCTGGCGGCGGCAGAGCATGGCAGCGACCGGCTCAAGCTGGCTCGGCAAGGCCGCGCCGGGTAGCACAGGGATTGCGCCGTGCCCGAGCCAGGCCAGCACGCGCCGGGTATTCTCGGTTACGGCGGCAAGGGGCACATTGCCATATGAGGTGACGACAGCGACAAGCGGCGCGTCTGCCTGCACGGCGAGCGCCAGCGCCAGCGCATCATCGCGGCCGGTATCGCAATCGATCAGGAAAGGACACAAGGGCATAACCCGGTTGTATCAGCTGTCGGTCGGCTGCGAAACGGGATTCGAGCTGCGGCCGCTGCGCGCGCGCTGCATCACGACATGCATTGGCCGTTCCGGCGGCTCGCCGGTCAAGCGGCTGATCGGTTCGCTGCCGACGAACCAGCCCAGCGGCAGGTCCTTGCCGATTTCGCGCTCGACATTGTAGCAGAACGCCATATTGGCCTGCCGCGTGCGATGCAGGAACTCGTCGGTCTTGTCAGGCCGGATCTTGAACCGGCTGACGAGGCTGGCCTCGTCGAGGAATACGCCGGGCAGCCGCCCCATGCCGTCCTTGCCGACCTGGACGACGAGGCCGTCGAACATCAGGTCGCGCGGGGTGATGACATCGACCTTCGCGTTCTTGTAATCGACGCTGGCCACGACCGGCACTTGCGCGCCCTGATATTTGATCGCGGCGCGCTCGGCCTCGTTCGCCATGCTGAAGCAGGTGGTGATAGCGGCGGGCTTGCCGTGCTCGAATACGCCGCCGTCATGCAGCTTGCCGATAACCCAGTTCAGCATCTTGGCATGCCGCACATTATCCTCGACCAGGATAATCGGCACCGGGGCTTGCGCCGCACGCGCCAGCGCGCCGACATGCTGGCGCACCAGGTCAATCTGCTTCGGCAGCGGTGGGCGGCCTGGACGGCCGACATAATCGAGCTGCTGGCGGCCATCGGCGCTGAACAGGCGCGAGAAGGCGATTTCGCCCCAGTTCTGCTCCAGCTTCGGCTCGATCATATCATCGAGCGTGAGCAGCAGCGGGGCCGGGCCTTTCTGGTTCTTCTGCACATGACCAATCCCTTTGGTCACGGCGTCATCGGCCAGCGCGGCGGCGTTATAGAAATGGATATCGAGCTTATGGCGCGCCGGATCGGTGATGCCGTACTGGCTATAATCAAGACAGTCGGCGAAGGCGGCGAGAATCTTGCGACCCCAGCGCTGGTAATTGTTATGCAAAATCTGCCGCGTCTGCGATTCCGGGTCGGGCAGCACCACTTCTTTGCTGGCGGGCCCGAAGGCTGCCTGTACCGCATCACGCTGCAGCGCGGCGACGATATTGCGCCGCAGGGAATACATGGCATGGCTGGCGTCGGTACGAATGGCGAGGATCAGGCCATCGGAAGGCGGGGGCGTCGTGCCGGGCGTAACGTCGGTGATCCGGACTTTCTCTCCTGTTGTCACAGCGAGCTCGTATCAGAGGTTGCGCATACCCCTTTCTTCTACCGGCAAAGCCGGAGTGGCCCAAGCGAAAAAATAGTTTCAGGCGGGCTGCTTGACGGGCTGGCGTCCGGCGAATTGTCGCAATGGCGGCATATAAACCAGCAGTGCCGCGGCGACGTAAATCGAGGAATAAGTGCCGACGAGAATACCCCAGGTCAAAGCCAGCGAGAAGTTCAACAAATTATGGCCACCGAACAGCACGAGCGGGAGCAGCGCGAGCAGCGTCGTGCCCGCCGTCATCACCGTGCGCGACAGGGTCTGGTTGACCGAGTTGTTAATCACCGTGGCGAGATCGGTCACTTTATGACGGCGCATGGTTTCGCGGATGCGGTCGAAGACGACGACCGTGTCGTTGATCGAGTAACCGGCGAGGGTCAGCAAGGCGGCGACTGCCGTGAGGTTGAAATCGAGCTGCAAAACCGAAAAGAGGCCGACGGTTACAAAGACGTCATGGAGCGTAGCGATCATCGCGGCGAGACCGAATTGCCACTCGAAACGCACACCGACATAGACGGCAATCGCCAGGATGGCGAACAAGGTGGCAAGCAGCCCGGCATGGAACAGCTCACGCCCGACAGTCGGGCCGACGACCTCGACACGGCGATATTCATAGCCCGCGCCCAGTGCGCCGCGCACGCGCTCAATCGCGGCCATCTGCGCCTTCTCGTCGCCGTCCTGGCGCTGGATGCGGATCAGCACGTCACGCGGGCTGCCGAACTCCTGCAGGGTGATATCACCCAGGCCGAGTTTTTCGAGCGTGCCGCGCAGTCCCGCGATATCAACCGGTTGTTCCGCCTTGGCTTCGAGCAGAATACCGCCCTTGAAATCGATGCCGAGATTGAGGCCCTGCGCGAACAAGGAGCCGAGCGTGACGACCATCAGTACAATCGTGACGCTGAAAGCCCACCAGCGCTTGGCGACGAAGTCGAATTTGGTGTCGTTCTTGATCCAATGTACCGGCTTGAAGGGCATTGCCATATTCCTTAATCGCTGAGGCGTCCTGCATAGCGCGCCGGCGCGTCGTTGTCACGCATCCTGGCCTGCAATCGTACCGGCGGTGTCCGGCATGAAAATAATTCCCCAGGTTAACCCTTGCAAGCAATGGTTTTTCTTGTATAGCATTGCGCATTCATCCTGGGAGGGGGAACACATGAGTGAAGCAAATAAGCCCGTCAGCGCGACGGGTGCAGGTTTTGTTGCGGCCCAAGCTTTGACGGTGCCGGTGGTTGCACCGGTTGTTGTCGAGAAGCCCGATCCGAAGACCGAGGCCTTCAAGGCGGCGACCGCCTATCTGAAGATGCCCGAGCAAACACAGCATCAGAAAATCCTGCGCAATGCCGCCAAGCTCGACGGCCAGTATCGCCGGACCCAGATTCTGAAGGCCGCCGGCTTGCTGCCGCAGCCGCTCTAAGAATTTGGCTACTTAAGAAACCCCGGCAAGGTGACTTGCCGGGGTTTTTCTTTTAGGCTTCAGCCGAGATTGAAGCGCGCGGTCGCCAGGGCGAAATCGGCCCCGAACGAATTGCCGGTATGAATGATGGCGACGTCTGGCGGCAGCACATGTAGCGGCTTCTTGTCGGCATCCATGCTGGTCAATACCGCCATCGGCAGCGCACGCGTCACGGCGAACTGACGCAACGCCTGCACGAGCTCGACGCCGTTGATCGGCGCCATCACCACCGAGGCCATGATCATGCCCGGCGGCACGCGGGCCGCCTGCGCCAGCGCTTCGAGCGGGTCATGGACCACGACCGGACGATAGCCGCAGGCGGCCAGCTCGCTGCTCACGAGCTTCGCGACGATACGCGTCGGCGTCACAACCATGATCTCGATGCGCTTGACGACGATATCGGCGACGTCGAAATCAAACCGCACCGGCAGCTCCTGCAACAGCTGCGCCGCCGCCGCCGGGTCCGGCTGTTCCGGCCGTTCGATCAGGTCGGCGATGCAGTCGGCATGGCGCTGCAGGTCGGGAACCGTGCGCGCTGACAATTCCTGCAACCCTTCCAGATACGCCTCAAGCCGCTGCACGACGAGTGCGATGACGGGATAGCCGTAACCGGCCATCAGACCCTTGAGGTTCTGCACATCGCGGCTCAAAGCGCTTTGCTGCGCCGCGAAAGCTTCGCCATCGCGCAGCGCCATCAGCGTTGCGTTCAGCCCGGCGAGGCGATCCTGTGCCTGATCGTGGAATTCGGTGCGGAGCTGGCTCTCATAATCCTGATCGATGCCGGTCATGCTCGGGTTATCCTGTCTGGAAAAAATGGACGCCTGTGCAGGCGCCCTATGCAAACACAGGCGAAATAAGGTATAGTTAATATCTTGCAACGTGCGGAGGCAAAGATGCGCAAAATTCTTCTTGGCGGTTTGATCGCGCTGCTGCCCGGCTGCGCCGGGGCCGAAGGCGCTGCAGACTGGCAAGGCAACAGCGCCCAGAGTGTGACGCGGGAGGCCGTGGTGGCCGAGGATGCCGCGGCCTGGCAGCAGGTCTGGGCCCGGGTCGGGACGCCGGCACCGGCTGCACTGCCGGACGGCAATGTCGCGGTCGCAGTGTTCGCCGGGCAGAAACGCACGGGCGGCACTAGCGTCGAATTCGTCGATGTCCAGCAGGGCGAAAACCAGACGACCGTACGTTATCGCATTAAACTGCCGCCTTTGACGCAGATGACGACACAGGTCATCTCTTCGCCTTATGCCATCAAGCTCGTGCCGCATAACGGCAAGCCGGTGGTGGCAGAAGAAGTACGTTAACCGGTTGGCAAGGGGCTTGCCTTACGCTTGTTTGTCCAACTCTGGACAAAAGATGCCGCGTAAACTGCCGCCCATAGCCGCGATGGACCCCGCCGAACAACGGCGCGATGCGCGTTGGCTCGCACAGGCCAAGCTGGCGGCGCGGCAGAGCCCGCACCCTTCCGTCAAGGTCGGCGCCGTGGTCACGACACCCGACGGCAAGACGAGACTGGGGAAAGCGGCCAATGCGCCGCCCGACGGGATTGTGCTGACGCGGGCGCGCCAGCAGCATGGCGAAAAGAGCCTGTGGGTGATGTGCGCCGAAAAGCGCGCGCTTGCGGCAGCGCAGCGCGTGCGCGACCGGCACGGGCTCAAGAGCCTCAAGGGCTGCCGTATTTATTCGACGCTCGAACCGTGCCATACCTGCGCGCACGATATCATCGAGGCGGGCATCAAGCTCGTTTGCGTGCCGGTCAAGGCGCGGGCGCATTATCCCAAGCTCAAGAAAAAATACCGGCGCAGCATGGCGGCGGCGGCTACTATGTTCGGTGAAGCCGGGGTCGCCCTGCGCGTGGTCAAATCTTAACGGATCGCACGTTGCGGACAGGCGCGATGCGCTGCAGGACACGGCGTCTGCCCGGCGGGACAATGCAGTCCCGAATCCTGCGCCAACAAATGGCGTACCTGTTGCGCGAGACCGGCGATGAAGGCCGGTTCGGCGCTGACCGTTGGTACGCGGTGATAGGCCGGCACACCGCTTTTTTCCGCCAGATGGCGATATTCGATATCAAGCTCGACCAAAGTTTCCGAATGTTCGGAGACAAAGGCGATCGGCACCAGCACGACCGGCACTTTGTCATGCCCGGCACGGGCGATCTCCGCTTCCGTCGCCGGACCGATCCAGCGCAAGGGCCCGACGCGGCTTTGATAGCAATTGACCCAGTCGAGTTCCGGAATATTGAGCGCCGCGACCAAAGCCTGCGCCGTTTGTTCGCATTGCCATTGATAAGGATCGCCCGCCTTGACGATCTTTTCCGGCAGACCGTGCGCCGAGAGCAGCAGGCGCGGACGGCCATGCGCCTGGGCTTGCGCATAGGCCGGGCGGGTCAGTGCCGCGAGCGCGGCGATGAACCCTGCGTCGCGGTGATAGCAGCAGACACCGCTGGTTGGAATGCGCGCAAGCGCCGGGGTCTGCAGCGTCAGTTCAGCCCAATATTCGGCGAGCGATGACTCGGTCGTTGTGGTGGAATATTGCGGATAGAGCGGCAGCAGGATAATGCGGTCCGGCGCAAAGGCGGCAAGTTCCCGCAACATGGCGGCGCAGCGCGGCTGCCAATAGCGCATGGCGATAAAGCAGCGCACCGTGCCGCAATCGGCGAGTGCCGTGGTCAGCGCGGCGGCCTGGCGTTCGGTGTTGGGGACAATCGGCGAAGCGCCGCCCATCTGGGCGTATATTTCCTGCGCGACCGGTGCGCGCTTGTGCGCGATACGCGCGGCGAGCCAGGCGCGGATGAAGCCCGGCACGCGCAGAATGCGCGGGTCGCTAAAGAGATTGCGCAAAAACGGCTCGACCGCCGCCGGACTATCCGGCCCGCCGAGATTGAAGAGAATGACGGCGATCTTGCTCATGCGTGCTCCGGCAGGAGATATTGCCCCGCGATCACGGTCACAGCGTCTCCGGTGATAAAGACACGGTCGTGCGCAAGCGTACAATGCAGCGTGCCACCACGCGGCGAGAGCTGGCGCGCTAACAAATCGGTTTTGCCAAGCCGGTCGGCCCAATAAGGTACAAGCATGGTGTGGGTCGAGCCCGTGACTGGATCTTCGTCATAACCGTCGCCCGGCGTGAAGAAGCGGCTGACAAAATCGCAGTCTGTTCCTGGCGCGCTGACACAGACCCAGCGGCCCAGTTGTTTGAGCAAAGCCATATCGGGCGTAAGGGCAGTGATTGCGGCGGCATCGGGGTAGAGCGCCAGGAAATCGCGCTGATTGGCCCAGACGGCCTGCGGCGCGCTGCCAAGAGCCTGCAGCAGCAGCGCCGGCACGGCGGCGACCGGGTTGGCAGGACGGGTGGGGAAATCAAGGCGGTAACGGTTGGGACCGACTTGGGCGACGCGCAAGCTCCCTGCCTGCCGCGTCGTGAAACTGATATCCGTTCCGGTGTAGAGATGTTGCTCATAGAGGATATGGGCCGTGGCGAGCGTAGCGTGGCCGCATAAATCGACCTCGGCCTGCGGCGTGAACCAGCGCAAGGCGAATGTTTTACCTTCCGGCACGACAAACGCGGTTTCAGCGAGATTATTTTCCTGCGCAATGGCCAGCAAGGTCTTATCATCGGGCCATGATTGCAGCAGGCAGACAGCGGCCGGATTGCCCTTGAAAGGCACGGCGGTAAAGGCATCGACCTGATAAAAGGGTATGGCGATCATGCGGCACGCACCTGTTTGACCAGTTCAGCGACATGGTCGGGCGGCGTATCCGGCGTAATGCCGTGCCCGAGATTGAAGATGTAGGGTTTACCGGCGAATGCGGTTTTGATGGCATACACGGCCTCGGACTGGGCCTGACCGCCTGTGACGAGGATTTCAGGTGCCAGATTGCCCTGGATGACGGTTTCCTGCTGCAGCGCCTGTGCATCAGGCAGGGACACGGTTTGGTCGACCCCGACGGCCTGGACGCCAGTCGCGGCGGCATAGCCGCGGTAAAGCGGGCCAGCGCCACGCGGAAAGCCAATGGTGGGCGTGGCGGGATAACGGGCTTTTACCCCTGCGACAAGGCGGGCCGTGGGGCCGAGCACAAAATCCTGCCAATCGGCGGGTCCAACCAACGCCGCCCAGCTTTCGAAGATTTGCACGGCATCGGCACCCGCCGCAATCTGGGCGCAGAGATAGGGAATGGAATAGTCGGCAAGCAGGTTCAGCAAGGCGATGAAGTCGGCGCGCCGGTCGCGGGCATAGGCTTGCGTGGCGCTGAAATCCTTGCTGCCGCCGCCGCTGGTCATGTAGCAGGCGACGGTGAACGGCGCGCCGCAGAAGCCAAGCAGCGCTTTGTCGGCGGGTAAAGCTGCGCGAGTCAGCCGCAGCGCGGCATAGACCGGGTCGAGCGTGGCGCCGATAGGCCGGTTGGCAATGGTAGCGCTTGTGGTGACGGGGTCGAGCCGCGGCCCTTCACCCGGCGTGAAGCGCAGATTGCCGCCCAGCGCGTGGGGCAGCAGCAGGATGTCGGCGAAGATGATCGCAGCGTCGAAATCGAAGCGCCGGATCGGTTGCAGCGTCACTTCGGCGGCAAGCTCCGGGGTGAAGCAGAGATCGAGAAAATTGCCGGCCTGTTCGCGCACCGCGCGATATTCAGGCAGATAGCGTCCGGCTTGCCGCATCAGCCAGAGCGGGGGGATGGCCGAAGGGGAGCCTTGCAAGGTGCTTAAGAGTTTTTTCATCGCTTGGCTTTATAGCGAAAGAAGGAATTTTTCGCATCGGCTTTTTCTTTTTATCCTCTTCTATTCTTTTAATAAGAATCTGTTGAAGAAGGTTGGTCCTGTGCGACGTGGGGATAAAGCGGTTCAGCGCAATTATCCCGTATGGGATTTTTCCTTGTCAGAACTTACCCCTTGATAAGTCGCTGCACGCATTGTGCAGGAGGCAACAAAAAGGCCTATGAGCGAGCCCTGTGAGTCATGGGTGTAAAGTTGAATGCCAGTTATCCCTCTTTTACACAGTCTGTGTGTGGTGACGGACGCCTGTGATTGGCGCGATGGAAGAAAATGGGCTTAGCGCGGATAAAATCGTGATTGGCACGATTTGGCGTTTTATCAACAATTTGCTAGACAGGGGCTATGGACAAAAAGCCCGATCCCGAGCTGCGTTATCTCCATCTCGTTTCCGATGCGACGGGCGAGACGATCAATGCCGTGACGCGCGCTTGTCTCGTGCAGTTCGAAGGCGTCAAGGTACAGGAATATTTCTGGAATCTCGTGCGTAGTTCGCGCCAGCTGCGCGTCGCGCTTGATGGCATCAGCCAGAAGCCAGGGCTCGTGCTTTATACGTTCGTCGATGAAAATCTGCGCAGCGAGCTCGAGGATTTCTGCGCCAATTATCATATGCCGTGCCTGTCCATTCTCGACCCGGTCTTGCAGGGGATGGCGAATTTCTTCGGCCGGACCTATGCCCATTTGCCGGGGCGGCAACATGCGCTCGATGAGGATTATTTCGCGCGCATCGCAGCGATGGATTATGCGATGGCGCTCGATGACGGGCAAAGCGCCGACCATCTCAAGGAGGCGGATGTCATTCTGCTCGGGGTATCGCGGACGTCAAAGACGCCGACCTGTCTTTATCTCGCCAATCGCGGCATTCGTGCCGCCAATGTGCCGGTCGTGCCCGGCTGTGATTTACCGCCGGTCCTGACGCAACGCGACGGGCCGCTTGCGGGTAAGCTGATTGTCGGCTTGACCAAGGACCCGGATACGCTGGTCGCGATCCGGCTGCAGCGCATCAAATTGCTGCATGGCGACCCGGACGCCGACTATGTCGATCCGGAGAAAGTGCGCGCCGAGGTGTTGGCGGCGCGGCGGCTGTTCGCCCGGCTCAATTGCCCGGTTATCGACGTGACGCGGCGTTCGATCGAGGAAACGGCGGCCGAGATCATGATGCTGTTGAGCCAGCAACGCATTACGACGGACAAGGCGGAGACGGCATGATCACGGGTGCAAGCAAACTGCTCGGGGTGATGGGCTGGCCGGTCAAACATTCGCTGTCGCCGCGCCTTCATAATTATTGGCTACAGCAGGCGGGGATCGATGCTGCCTATTTGCCGCTCGCAGTGCCGTCCGGCGGGCTCGCCGCTGTTCTTAAAGCCATGCCGCAGATGGGCTTTATCGGCGCCAATGTCACGATTCCGTACAAGGAACAGCTGATTGCGCTGGTTGACCGGGTTGACCCGGTGGCTGCCGCCATCGGCGCGATCAATACGCTGGTGTTTGGAACGGACGGCAGTTTCGGCACCAATACGGACGCTTTCGGTTTTGCCGAAAATATCCGGCAGGCGGGGCATGAGCTGGCGGCCGGCCCAGCGCTGGTGCTCGGTGCAGGCGGTGCGGCGCGGGCCGTGCTCGCGGCGCTACAGCAGGCGGGCTGTCCGCAGATTTTGCTCACCAACCGCTCGCCGGAACGGGCGCAAGCGCTGGCGCAGGCCTTTGGCGGTGCGATCGAATTGCTGGACTGGACGCGCTGGGCCGACGCTTTGCCGCGCACCAAGCTGCTGATCAACACCACGGCCTGCGGTCTCAACGGGCAGGATGATTTCACCGTCGCGCTTAATGCCTTGCCGCGTGGGGCCGCCGTCAATGATCTTGTCTACCGGCCGTTGCAGACCGGCTTGTTGCGCGCGGCGGTGGCCGCTGACCGTCTTGCCATCGACGGGCTCGGGATGCTGCTTTATCAGGCGCAGGCGAGTTTCCGCCATTGGTTCGGGGTGACGCCGCCGGTCGATGCGGCGCTGCGTACTTATATACTGGATGGGATGGCGGCATGATCGTCATCGGCCTGACCGGTTCGATCGGGATGGGCAAGAGCGTGGCGGCGCGGATGCTGCGCACAATGGGCTGCGCCGTGCATCAGGCCGATGCGGCGGTGCACCGGTTGCTCGGGCCAGGCGGGGCGGCGGTGGCGGCGGTGGCGCAGGCCTTTCCCGGCACCTTGCGCGGCGGTGCAATCGACCGGCAACTGCTTGGTAAGCTGGTGTTTGGCGACACGATGCAGCGCCAAAAGCTTGAAGCGATTTTGCACCCGCTGGTGCAGCAGGAAGAACAGCTTAAACGCCAGCGCGTGCAGCAAGCGGGGCGGCGCGTGCTTGTACTCGATATTCCGCTGTTATTCGAGACGGGCGGCGACAAGCGTTGCGACGCGACTTGCTGCGTCACGGCGTCTAGCGCGGTGCAGCGCGCGCGCGTGCTGGCGCGGCCCGGCATGACGGAGACGAAGTTCAACGCCATTCTCGCCGCGCAGTTACCGGATGCGGCCAAGCGTGAACGGGCGGATTTTATCATCCCGACCGGCTATGGCCGGGCGCTGACCTGGTGGTGCTTGCGCTTCATGCTATGGCGGCTGGCGTTAAAACAGCAGCACCAGTAAGGCGCCCACGGCGGCGCTGGCCGGGATGGTTAGCAGCCAGCCGATCAGAATCCGCCGCGCCATGTGCCAATGCGCGGCTTCATGCTTGCCGAAACCGGTACCCATGATCGCGCCCGTGGTGGCGTGGGTGGTTGAAACCGGCAGGCCGAGCAAAGTCGCCGTGATGATGGTGAGTGCCGAGCCGGTTTCGGCGCTGAAGCCGCCGCGCGTATCAAGCTCGGTCAGCTTGAAGCCCATGGTCTGAACAATGCGCCAGCCGCCCGCGAGCGTGCCGAGCGCCATCGCGAGATAACTCAGCATCAAGACCCAGTAAGGCACATGGAATTCGGTAAACAGGCCGCCGGTCAGCAAGGCTCCGGCGATGATACCGGCGGTTTTTTGCGCATCGTTGCCGCCATGCGACAGGCTCAGAAAGGCCGAGGATAAAAGCTGCATGTGGCCGAAAAAGCGCGTGCTCTCCGTTTTGGGCCAGCGCCGCACGGCGCGGTGCGTCAGTTCATGCACGGCGAAGCCGACCGCGCCGCCGAGCACCGGGGCGAGCAGCATGAAAAACATGGTCTTGATCCAACCCGCGCCGATAATAACCTGGAAACCGGCATCGAGGTCATGCTGCAGCAAGGCCTGATGCGCGATCGCGGCTCCGGCATAGCCGCCGATCAGCGCATGCGACGAGCTGCTCGGCAGGCCGAGCCACCAGGTCAGCAAATTCCAGCTAATCGCGCCGAGCAGGCCGCAGAGAATGACGGGCGGCGTCACGCTCGCGATATCGACCATGCCGCTGCCGACGGTTTTGGCAACGCCGGTGCCGAAAATGAACAAGGCCATGAAGTTGAACAAGGCGGCCCAGGCGACGGCGGCGCGCGGCGTCAAGACCTTGGTCGCGACAATGGTGGCGATGGAATTGGCCGCGTCGTGAAAGCCGTTGGTGAAGTCGAAGATCAGCGCCACCGCGATAATCGCGATGCAGAGCAGCAACATTATATCCATGCGCTTCTGGTCAATAGTGGCGGTGACATGCTAGCCTTATCGTAATTCCAGCGGGATGACCAGCCATTGTTTGAGGCGATTAATGCGCGAAATTGTACTCGATACGGAAACCACGGGGCTGAGCCCGAAAGACGGGCATCGCGTCGTCGAAATCGGTTGCGTCGAGGTCATGCATTATGTGCCGACCGGACGCACCTTTCACCAATATCTGAACCCCGAGCGCGACATGCCGGCGGAAGCAGCGGCGGTGCATGGGCTGACCGGTGAATTTCTTGCCGACAAGCCGGTCTTTACCCAGGTGGTCGAGCCGTTTCTGGAATTTATCGGCGATGCGCGGCTCGTTATCCATAACGCCGCGTTCGATATGGGCTTCATCAATGCCGAGCTGGAGCGCGCCGGGTTTCTGGCTTTGCCGATGCAGCGCGCGCTCGA
>JBDHTV010000005.1:0-24709 GCA_039808825.1 Bdellovibrionales bacterium
CTGGAGCGGGTGACGGGAATCGAACCCGCGTAGCCAGCTTGGAAGGCTGGAGCTCTACCATTGAGCTACACCCGCATCACCGTAAAATAACGGTTCGGCGAACGGATTGTCAAAGATATCCGTAAGCCGTCAGCTCGCTTCCTTCACGAGGTTGAGGAAAGCCTGCAAGCGCGGGCTTTGCGGCTTGTCGAGAATTTCGGGCGTGCCTTCCTCGATGATCTTGCCGGTATCGAAGAACAAAATCTGATCGGCAGCGCGATGTGCGAAGCCGAGCTGATGCGTGATGAGCATGACGCCGACGCCCTGTTCCTTGATCTGCTCCAGGCTGTGCAGCACTTTCGCGATCTGCTCGACATCGAGCGCCGAAGTGATTTCGTCACAGAACAGATAGCGCGGCTTGAGCATCAAAGCACGGGCGAGGGCGGCGCGCTGTTGCTGGCCGCGGCTCGTCTCGTTCGGGAAGCGGTCGATGAAATGGTGCATATCGAACCAGTCGCACAGCTTGTGTAGCATGGCGGCGTTTTCATCGGCGTTCTTCTTGCGCACCGGCAGCAGGATGTTGTCCTTGAGCGTCAGATGCGGCCAGAGGAAGAGCTGCTGGAACACCACGGTCGCGACCGGCCACGGCGGCGGCGGATTGCCTTTCGCGGACGGCGGATAATTATAGACTATCTCGTCAACTGAAAGCGTGCCGCTCTTTGGATTCTCGAGCCCAGCCAGGCATTTGAGCAATGTCGTCTTGCCCGCGCCGCTGGGGCCGAGCAGGCCCGTGATGGTGCCGGGCTGCAAACGCACCGTCACGTCGCTGAAAATCATCTTGTTGTCGTAGCCGAAGCTGATCTTGTCCGCAAAAATCATGGCTTAACGCTCCGACATATTACGCGTGAAGCGGCGATGCAAATAAGCCGCGAACAGGTTGATCGGCAAACAGACGGCGATGAAAAACAGACCGAGCGCCGTATAAATCTCAACCGGGCGATAGATGGTGGCGTTGATGCGCTGCGAGACGCGGAAGATTTCTTCGACCGAGATCAGCGAGGCAAAGAGCGTCATATGCAGCATCGCTACCTGTTGCGTCAGGATGCCCGGCAAGAGCTGGCGTAAGAGCAGCGGAAACTGGATGTACTGGAATATCTCGGTGCTGGACATGCCGCTGACCCGTCCGGCCGTGATATATTGCTGCGGAAAATCGCGGATCGCGACGCGCGTCATCTCGGCCATCGCCATGACATTGACGAGCGAGAAGGTCACGGCGGAGGTGACAAACGGGTCGATCACCACTTCGCTGCCGGTCAGGTCCGACATGATGGCCTGGGCCGGAAAATGCAGCCAGTAGAGCACGACAAGCGTCGGCACCGCGGCGAGAAAAAAGGCGGAGCCGTGGATGGCTTTGCCCCAGACCGGGTCATGCGCGGCGGCGGTGCCGAGGCCGGTGCCGATGACGAGACCGGCACTCCAGATAATCAGGCACAGCTTGAGGGTCACGATCAACCCGCTCAAAAAGCCGGTGTGATAAGTCGCGATAATATCGAGGACGTTCATGATTGTCGGGGCGGCCACGGCAAGGGGTTAACACGAGACGGCAGACGTCACGGGCAGCACTATATTTTCAAATTTTGTGCTTTGCATTACGAAAATGGCCTATAAGCGGTCCGAAATGAGCTGAGGGAGTTTGAGGCTATGGCGATTGCCTATGAGCTGTTTCTGCCGGTGGCGCAGGCGATGCGCGAGACGGGCAAGACGATCACCGAACCGGTGCGGCTAAGCGGAGATTTCGGCGCGACGCAAAAGAGCGACAAGTCGATTGTCACCATCGCCGATCCACAGGCACAGGCGTTTCTGACACAGAAGCTTTCGGTCATCGTGCCGGGCAGCAAGGTGCTGGGCGAGGAGACATTCGACAAAGGACTGCGCTGGCAGGATTCGCCGCTGCTCAAGGATAAGGGCGATGTGTTCGTGATCGATCCCATCGACGGCACGCGGCGTTTTGCCCGCGGCGACGATTACGGCATCATGGGCTCGCACCGGCGGGGCGGGCAGGTGCGGGCGGCCTGGGTTTACTTTCCGGTCACAGACGAGATGTTGTTCGCGTCCGAGCGTGACAAGACACAGCGCGTAACCTGGGATGCGGCGGGCCGGGTGCAGGCGCAGCCCTTGCCGCCGATTCCGGAAGTGCCGCTCAGCGCCATGACGATGCGCACGCATTCGCGCAGCTGGGGCGAAGACCCGACCACGCTCGGGCCGTTCGGGCCGCTCAAGGCGCTGGTGCGGGAGGTCAAGCGCAGCGAGTGCATCGCGACGGAGATTCGCACCATGCTGACGACAGGGGCGGCGGTACAATTCATGAATTACAACACGCCGTGGGACCGCGAACCGGTGGTGTTTTTGGCCGAACGCGCCGGTGCGCCGCAGGTTGTGGATTTTAAAGGCAAACCGGCCTCGGACGACAGTACCAGCTTTATCATGGCGCCGAACCGGCCCGCGATGGCGACGTTGCTGGCCGAAGCACAGCGGCTGCAGCGTTGATTCTGATAAATTTTATTGTAATTCAATGCCTTAGTTTTTGATGTGGCGTTGAGAGAAATTGTTAAAATTCTCCTTGCACTTGGCGGGCGGATTGAGGATATTGCCGCCACTCATGATGAGCGACTAAAAATTATGCAAGTCCGACGCTGCGGTGATGGCCGGAAACGGTGCAACGCCTGCGCGTTTTTTTGCTTTTCTTTCAAGGCAAATGACTTGGCGTTTTTTGGTGGCACAGCGTGCGGGATTTCTGAAGAGCAAATCCGTGTCGGCGTATTGTGGTGGCGACCTGTACGGCAAGTTCTTGACAGCGAAGGGGTGACGGTTGCCCCGGCAGGCCGGTTTTATCGGCGGGCCGGAGCGGGGCATCGGCATCGGTGACAACATCCATCGCCTGTTATGGGCGATGACAGCAGGTGAGAGAACCAATGGCAGCACAAGCGAGCACGACGGTCGTTTCCAGCAAAAGCTATATCGGGCGCAAGCGCATTCGCCGCTCCTTCGGGCGGATCCCCGAAGTGGCCGAAATGCCGAACCTGATCGAAGTGCAGCGTCAGTCTTACGACAATTTCCTGCAGATGAACGTGCCGCACAGCGAGCGCCAGAAGATGGGGCTGCAGGAAGTGCTGCAATCCGTGTTCCCGATCAAGGATTTCTCCGAGCGCGCCGTGCTCGATTTCGTGTCCTATGAGCTTGAGCAGCCGAAGTACGACGTCGAAGAGTGCCAGCAGCGTGGCATGACCTTCGCCGCGCCGCTCAAGGTCACGTTGCGTCTGACCGTGTTCGATATCGACGAAACCACGGGCATGCGCTCGATCCGCGACATCAAGGAGCAGGACGTCTATATGGGCGACATGCCGCTCATGACCGACAACGGCACCTTCATCGTCAACGGCACCGAACGCGTCATCGTCAGCCAGATGCATCGCAGCCCCGGCGTGTTCTTTGACCACGACCACGGCAAGACCCATTCCTCGGGCAAATATCTGTTCTCCGCCCGTGTGATTCCCTATCGCGGTTCGTGGCTCGATTTCGAATTCGACGCGAAGGACATCCTCAATGTCCGTATCGACCGCCGCCGCAAGCTGCCGGTCACGACGCTGCTCTATGCACTCGACAGCGCCGAGACGGAAAAGCTCCGCGCCAAGCGCGCCAAGGACAACAAGCCGCTGCTGCCGCATGAATCCCTCGGCATGAGCAAGGAAGAAATTCTCAACGCGTTCTACGGCCAGGTCGTTTACAAAAAGGCCAAGAACGGCTGGACGACGAAGTTCGACGCTGAGCAGATGAAGGGCGTCAAGCTCGTGTTCGATCTCGTCGATGCCAAGAGCGGCAAGACGGTCGCGGAAGCTGACACCAAGATGTCGCCGCGCCTCGGCAAGAAGCTGCAGGATCAGGGCGTCGCTGAAATTCTTGTCCAGACGGAAGAGCTGATCGGCCGCTATCTCGCCACCGACCAGATCGACGAAAAGACCGGCATGGTCTTGTTCGAAGCGGGCGACGAGCTGACCGCCGATGTTATTGAAAAGCTGGAAAAGGCCGGCGCGAAGGAGATTCCGACGCTCGCCATCGACCACATCAATGTCGGACCCTATATCCGCAACACGATGATGGTCGACCGCAATACGCTGCGTGAGGAAGCGCTGATCGACATTTATCGCGTCATGCGTCCCGGCGAGCCGCCGACGCTAGAATCGGCCGATCTGCTGTTCCGCGGCTTGTTCTTCGATCTGGAGCGTTACGATCTGTCGCCGGTCGGTCGCGTCAAGATGAATTCGCGCCTCGGTTTCAATACGGACGACCAGGTTCGCGTGTTGCGCAAGGAAGACGTCATCAAGATGTTGCGCATCCTCTGCGACCTCAAGGACGGCCGCAACGAGGTCGACGATATCGACAATCTCGGCAATCGCCGCGTCCGTTCGGTCGGCGAACTGATGGAAAATCAGTATCGCCTCGGTCTGCTGCGCATGGAACGCGCGATCCGCGAGCGCATGAGCTCGGTCGAGATCGACACGATCATGCCGCATGATCTCATCAACGCCAAACCGGCGGCGGCGGCGGTGCGCGAATTCTTCGGCTCGTCGCAGCTCAGCCAGTTCATGGACCAGACCAACCCGCTGTCGGAAATCACCCACAAGCGTCGCATGTCCGCGCTTGGCCCGGGCGGTCTGACGCGCGAGCGCGCCGGTTTCGAAGTCCGCGACGTGCATCCGACGCATTATGGCCGCATCTGTCCGATTGAAACGCCGGAAGGCCCGAATATCGGTCTCATCAACTCGCTCGCGACCTATGCCCGCGTCAATCAATACGGCTTCATCGAAAGCCCGTATCGCAAGGTCAAGAACAGCAAGGTCACGCAAGAAGTGATCTATCTGTCGGCGATGGAAGAAGGCCAGTACACGATCGCGCAGGCTAACGCCGCGCTCGACAAGACCGGCAAGTTCACCGACGAGCTGATCAGCGCCCGTAAAGGCGGCGACTATATCATGACCACGCCCGACACCATCGATTATATCGACGTGTCGCCGAAGCAGATCGTCTCCGTCGCCGCGGCGCTCATTCCGTTCCTTGAGAACGACGACGCCAACCGCGCGCTGATGGGCTCCAACATGCAGCGTCAGGCCGTGCCGCTGCTGCGTTCCGACGCGCCGCTGGTCGGTACCGGCATGGAAGCCGCGGTTGCCCGCGACTCTGGCGCCGTCATCGTCGCGCGCCGCACCGGCATCATCGACCAGGTGGACGCGACGCGCGTGGTTATCCGCGCGACGGAAGATACCGATCCGGCTGCGCCCGGCGTCGATATCTACAATCTGCGCAAGTTCCAGCGCTCCAACCAGAGCACCTGCATCACGCAGAAGCCGCTGGTCAAGGTGGGCGACATGGTCAAGAAGGGCGACATCATCGCCGACGGTCCCTCGACCCAGCTCGGCGAGCTGGCGCTGGGCCGCAACGTGCTCGTCGCCTTCATGCCGTGGAACGGTTACAATTTCGAAGACTCGATCTTGATCTCCGAACGTATCGTCAGCGAAGACGTGTTCACCTCCATCCACATCGAAGAATTCGAAGTGATGGCGCGTGACACCAAGCTGGGCCAGGAAGAAATCACCCGCGATATTCCGAATGTCGGCGAAGAGGCGCTCAAGAACCTCGACGAAGCCGGCATCGTCTATATCGGCGCCGAGGTCAATCCGGGCGACATTCTCATCGGCAAGGTCACGCCGAAGGGTGAAAGCCCGATGACGCCGGAAGAAAAGCTGCTGCGCGCCATTTTCGGCGAAAAGGCAGCCGACGTGCGCGACACCTCCCTGCGCTTGCCGCCGGGCGTGAGCGGCACGATCGTCGATGTGCGCGTCTTCTCCCGCCGTGGCGTGGACAAGGACGAGCGCGCGATGGCGATTGAACGCGCCGAGATCGAACATCTGGCGAAGGACCGCGACGACGAGCGGGCCATTCTCGAGCGCAGCTATTTCGCGCGGCTCAAGGATCTCCTGCTCGGGCAGAAGGCCGTTTCCGGCCCCAAGAACTTCCCGACCGGCAAGGCGATCGCCGAGGATATGCTGGAAGGCTACTCCTATGGTCAGTGGCGCCAGATCAGCGTCAAGGACGACGCGGTCATGGAGCAGATCGAACGCAGCGGCAAGGTTTTCGACGACTCGATCAACGCGCTCAAGAAGCGCTTTGAAGATAAGGTCGCGAAGCTGCAGCGCGGCGACGAACTGCCGCCGGGCGTGATGAAGATGGTCAAGGTCTTCGTCGCGGTGAAGCGCAAGCTGCAACCGGGCGACAAGATGGCGGGCCGTCACGGCAACAAGGGCGTCATCAGCCGCATCGTGCCGTGCGAAGACATGCCGCATCTCGAAGACGGGACGCCGGTCGATATCGTGCTGAACCCGCTCGGCGTGCCGAGCCGCATGAATGTCGGTCAGATTCTCGAAACTCACCTCGGCTGGGCGGCGGCCAATCTCGGCCGTCAGATCGGCGAGGCGGTCGAGGCCTATCAGCAGCAGGGCGCGCGCAAGCAGGAATTGACCGAGCTGCGCGGCAAGCTCAAGACGATCTATGGCGACGACATCTACAAGCAGAGCATTGCCGAGCTTGAGGATGATCAAGTGGTCGAGCTGTCGCATAACCTGACCTTCGGCGTGCCGTTCGCGACGCCGGTGTTCGACGGGGCGCGCGAGGAAGATATTGTCCGCACGCTCGAGATGGCAGGGGTTGCCAGCTCCGGGCAGATGACCCTGGTTGACGGCCGCACCGGCGAGCCGTTCGACCGCAAGGTCACGGTCGGTTACATCTATATGCTCAAGCTGCACCATCTGGTCGACGACAAGATCCATGCCCGTTCGATCGGCCCGTACTCGCTCGTTACCCAGCAGCCGCTGGGCGGTAAGGCGCAGTTCGGCGGCCAACGCTTCGGTGAAATGGAAGTCTGGGCGCTCGAGGCTTATGGCGCGGCCTATACGCTGCAGGAAATGCTCACGATCAAGTCGGACGACGTTTCGGG
This sequence comes from Bdellovibrionales bacterium, assembly GCA_039808825.1. Lineage (GTDB taxonomy): Bacteria > Pseudomonadota > Alphaproteobacteria > UBA9219 > RFNS01 > JAGOHT01. The sequence continues at coordinate 7,028 of JBDHTV010000005.1, forward strand.
CCGAACCAAGGTTTACGAAGCTATCGTGCGCGGCGAAGACAATTTCGAGGCCGGGGTGCCCGAGTCCTTCAACGTGTTGGTGAAGGAACTGCGGTCGCTGGGTCTCAATGTCGAGCTTGGCCAGCAGCAGCTGGTCGAAGGGCAGAACGACAATGAAGAGCAGGCGGCGTTGCCGCCCGCAGCGAACGCCTGATGCTGGCAATGCTGCGCACGCAAGCGGATAAGGCGGCGGTGGCTGTGCTCTGGACGATGGCAGGACAGGAAAACTGCCGGGCTCCCGAGCTCAAGCCCAGCCGCCATGCCGTCCTTGCTCGACTTGCGGTGCAGCAGCCGGTTCGCCGTTTTGGCTAGCGTTTTTTGAACAGTTTGTTTTCCGGAGAATGGTGCAATGAACGACTTGATGAATATCTTCAATCAGCAGAGCGCGCCGCAGAGCTTTGACCAGATTCGCATTTCCATCGCCTCGCCGGAGCGTATCCGTTCCTGGTCGTATGGCGAAATCAAGAAGCCGGAAACCATCAATTACCGGACTTTCAAGCCGGAGCGCGACGGTCTGTTCTGCGCCCGGATTTTTGGTCCGATCAAGGATTACGAATGCTTGTGCGGCAAGTACAAGCGCATGAAGTATCGCGGCATCATCTGCGAAAAGTGCGGCGTTGAAGTCACGCTGCAGAAGGTGCGCCGCGAGCGCATGGGCCATATCGAGCTTGCCGCGCCCGTTGCCCATATCTGGTTCCTGAAATCGTTGCCGAGCCGCATCGGCCTGCTGCTTGATATGACGCTCAAGGATATCGAGAAGGTACTGTATTTCGAGAGCTATATCGTACTCGAACCGGGCCTGACTCCGCTCAAGATGCGCCAGGTGTTGAGCGAAGAAGAATATCTCAACGCGCAGGAAGCCTATGGCGAAGACGCCTTCACCGCCTATATCGGCGCGGAAGCGGTCAAGCAGATGCTGCAAGGCATCGACCTGCATGAAGAAAAGGCCAAGCTGCGCGACGAAATGCGCGAAACGACCTCCGACGCGCGCCGCAAGAAGATCGTCAAGCGTCTGAAGCTCATCGAGGCGTTCGCCGAATCCGGCGCGCGTCCGGAATGGATGATCCTTGATGTCGTGCCGGTCATTCCGCCGGAACTGCGTCCGCTCGTGCCGCTGGACGGCGGCCGCTTCGCGACATCGGACCTCAACGATCTGTATCGCCGCGTCATCAACCGCAACAACCGCTTGAAGCGCCTGATCGAATTGCGCGCGCCGGACATCATCGTCCGCAACGAAAAGCGCATGTTGCAGGAAGCCGTTGACGCGCTGTTCGACAATGGCCGCCGTGGCCGCGTCATCACCGGCGCGAACAAGCGTCCGCTCAAGTCCTTGAGCGATATGCTCAAGGGCAAGCAAGGCCGCTTCCGCCAGAATCTGCTCGGCAAGCGCGTCGACTATTCCGGCCGTTCGGTTATCGTCGTCGGTCCGGAACTCAAGCTGCATCAGTGCGGGCTGCCGAAGAAGATGGCGCTCGAGCTGTTCAAGCCGTTCATCTACGCCAAGCTTGAGCTGTACGGCATGGCTTCGACCATCAAGGCCGCGAAGCGTATGGTGGAAAAGGAACGTCCGGAAGTCTGGGACATCCTGGAAGAAGTCATCCGCGAGCATCCGGTGCTGCTGAACCGTGCGCCGACGCTGCACCGTCTCGGCATCCAGGCGTTCGAGCCGGTGCTGGTGGAAGGCAAGGCCATTCAGCTGCATCCGCTGGTCTGTACGGCGTTCAATGCCGACTTCGACGGCGACCAAATGGCCGTGCACGTGCCGCTGTCGCTCGAAGCGCAGCTTGAAGCGCGCGTGCTGATGATGTCGACCAACAACATCTTGTCGCCTGCGAACGGCAAGCCGATCATCGTGCCGTCGCAAGACATCGTGCTCGGTCTCTATTACATCTCGTTGCAACGGAACGGCGAGCCGAACGAAGGCAAGGCGTTCGCCGATATCGGCGAGATCCAGCAGGCGCTGGAGTCGAAGGTCATCACGCTCCACACCAAGATCCAGGCGCGTTACCACGGCGTGGATAGCGAAGGTCACCCCATCGTCATGCGCGTGGAAACCACCGCGGGCCGTATGCTGCTGTCCGAGATTCTGCCGCGTCACCCGAAGCTGCCGTTCGAGCTGATCAACCGCGTGCTGACCAAGAAGGACATCACCAACGTCATCGACGCGGTATATCGCCATTGTGGCCAGAAAGAGACGGTGATTTTCGCCGATCGTCTGATGGGGCTTGGCTTCCGCCATGCCTGCCGTGCCGGTATTTCGTTCGGCAAGGACGATCTCATCATTCCGTTGACCAAGGAAAAGCTGCTCAAGCAGGCGCAAGACCAGGTCAAGGAATATGAGCAGCAGTATCAGGACGGTCTGATCACCAAGGGCGAAAAATACAACAAGGTGGTCGACGTCTGGTCGGCTTGCACGGAATCCGTCGCGGAAGCGATGATGAAGGGCATTACCGATACAGGGCATGGTTCGATCAACAGCGTCTATATGATGGCGCACTCCGGTGCCCGCGGTTCCGCGGCGCAGATCAAGCAGCTCGCCGGTATGCGCGGGCTGATGGCCAAGCCGTCGGGCGAGATCATCGAAACCCCGATTATCTCGAACTTTAAGGAAGGCCTCACGGTTCTCGAATATTTCAACTCCACGCACGGCGCCCGCAAGGGCCTTGCCGACACGGCGTTGAAGACCGCGAACTCCGGCTACCTGACCCGCCGTCTCGTCGATGTGGCGCAGGATGCCATTATCAGCGAGGTGGATTGCGGCACGACCGACGGGCTCAAGGTGCGCGCCGTCATCGACGGTGGCGAAATCATCGCGCCGCTCAGCGAACGTATCCTCGGCCGCACGGCCTCGGCGGATATCGTCAATCAGCATGGTCATGTCATCGTTTATGCGGGCGAACTCATCGAAGAACCGCATCTCGACCAGATCGACCGCGCCGGCATCGATACCGTGCCGATCCGTTCGGTGTTGACCTGTAAGTCGGCGGTCGGCGTCTGCGGCAAATGCTATGGGCGCGATCTGGCGCGCGGTACGCCTGTCAATGTCGGCGAAGCGGTCGGTGTCATCGCGGCGCAGTCGATCGGCGAACCGGGCACGCAGCTCACGATGCGTACGTTCCACATCGGTGGCGCGGCGCAGCGCGGCGCGGAGCAAAGCTCAGTCGAAGCGGCGTTCGATGCGACGGTGCGGGTCAAGAACCGCAATGTCGTCATGAACAGTGAGGGCCGTCCCATCGTCATGGCGCGCAATTGCGAAATCGTGCTGCTCGACGAGCTGGGCCGCGAGAAGGCACGCCACCGCGTGCCTTACGGTACCAAACTGCTGGCTGACGAAAATGCCCAGGTCAAGAAGGGGCAGAAGCTCGCTGAGTGGGATCCCTATACGCTGCCGATTATCACGGAGCGTGAAGGCCGCGCCCATTACGCGGATTTGATCGAAGGCGTTTCGGTGCGTGAAGTGGTGGACGAAGCGACGGGTATTTCGTCCAAGAAGGTCATCGACTTCCGGCAACAGCCGCGCGGGGCCGAACTGCGGCCGCGTATCGTGCTGCATGACGAAAAGGGTCAGGTCATCACGCAATCGAACGGCACCGAGGCGCGTTACTTCCTGCCGGTCGATGCGATCCTGAACGTCGATAACGACACCAAGGTGCGTGCTGGCGACGTGCTGGCGCGTATTCCGCGTGAAGGCTCCAAGACCCGCGACATCACCGGCGGTCTGCCGCGTGTGGCGGAACTGTTCGAAGCCCGTCGTCCGAAGGATTTCGCGATCATCGCGGATACCGAAGGGCGCGTGGAGTTCGGCAAGGACTACAAGGCGAAGCGCCGCATCATTGTGCGTCCGCTCGACGAGTCGCTCCAGCCGCGCGAATATCTGGTGCCGAAGGGCAAGCATGTCTCGGTGCAGGAAGGCGATATCGTCCAGCGGGGCGACCTGCTGATCGACGGCAGTCTCGTGCCGCATGATATCCTGAGCGCGCTCGGCGTTGCGGCGCTGGCCGAATATCTGATCAACGAAATCCAGGAAGTCTATCGTCTGCAAGGCGTGAAGATCAACGACAAGCATATCGAAGTGATCGTCCGCCAGATGCTGCAGAAGGTGGAAATCACCGATGCCGGTGACACGACCTTCCTGGCCGGCGAACAGGTCGATCGCACCGAGTTCGATGAAGTCAACGCCAAGGCGGTGGCTGAGAACCTCATCCCGGCGAAGTGCACCGCCGTGCTGCAGGGCATCACCAAGGCCAGCTTGCAGACGCGTTCCTTCGTTTCGGCGGCCTCGTTCCAGGAAACCACGCGCGTGCTCACCGAAGCCTCCGTGGCGGGTAAGAGCGACACGCTGCAAGGGCTCAAGGAAAACGTCATTGTCGGCCGCCTCATTCCGGCGGGTACCGGCAGCGTCGTCAACCGTCTGCGCCGCATCGCGGCGGAGCGCGATCTGGCGGCGGCGAAGCTCGAGGAAGACAAGCAGCAGGCGCTTGCTTCCGACCAGCAGAAGGACGTGGCCTGAAGAAGTTACGCCCGGCTTTGCAAGGCGGGCGTGAATCATGATAAAACCCGCTGGGGCTGATGCCTCAGCGGGTTTTTTTCTTGGCCGGGGTCCGCCGTGCGTTTGCGTTTTGTCGTTCTTGCTTGCTTGTTGCTGTGCGCCGGCGTTGCGCAGGCGGGGGATACGCGCAAGCAGTTGCAGGAAGTCGAGGAGACACTGCGCGCCAAGAAAGAAGCGGCGGAGCGCGTGGCGCGCGCTGCCGGGAACAGCGCCAACGACGTTAAACTCATTCAACAGCAGCTCCAGCAGGCGGCCAAGGATGAAGCCGAGCAGCAAGCGACGCTCGACCACTTGACTGACGAAATGGAGGAGCTGCGTACCAAGGCGAATGCGGCCAAGTCGACGCTTAAGGAAACGGCGCAACGCGAGTCCGCGGCGCTCGGCATGATGTTGCGGCTCGCGCAATTGCCTGCCGCCATCTGGTGGTTTTATGACGGCATCTCGCTCGACCAGGAACGGCGCATGATGCTGCTCCGTTCGGCGTCGCAGGGATTGGCCGGACAGGCTGACAAGCTGCGGCAAGCGATCATCGCCGCCGATGCGCTGCAGAAGAAGCTGACGGAAAAGCAGGACCAGCTGACGACGGCAAAAGACAAGCTGCAGGAACGTGTTGCGCTGCTCAACACGATGATCGCCGAGCGGCAGAAAATGGCGCGCGAGCACCGGGAAGAATTCAGCAGTCTGCAGCGCGAAGTGACGCAACTGGCTTCGGCCGCGTCCGATCTGCGGGTGCTGCTCGACAAAATGGCCGCTAAACAGCAGGTCAAGCCGGTTAAGCAGGGGAAAGTGCCGGGCGGCAAGGACGAATTGCTTGAAGCCAAGGATGCGGGTGAAGATAGCGCCAGCCTACTGCCGGTTTCGGGGCTTGTGGTACGCGGGTTTGGCGCGCGCGACACTTACGGCATCACCAGCCGTGGGCTGACGCTCAATGCCAAGGCTGGGACGCGGGTCGTCGCGCCGATGGCGGGAAAAACAGTCTTTGTCGGGCCATTCAAGGGCTACGGCACTATTGTCATCTTGCAGCATGCCGGGGGATTGCACAGCCTGCTGGCCGGGTTCGGCAAGGTCGATCTTGAACTCGGGCAAAAGGTGCTGGCGGGCGAGCCTATCGGCATCGTTGGCACGGGCAAGGGCAATGCCGCGCCTGAACTTTATTTCGAGCTGCGCCGCAACGGCGAGCCGATCAACCCGCTCACGGTCAAGAAGCAGCAGTCCTGACGAATTTTGCCAAAATCCCGGCGTTTGACGCTGTTAAAATTTTGACACTTTGGTAATATATCTTCGCTTTGATAGCCCCTAGATTCCTCGCCTTGTCAGGATATTTCCGATGCCGTTGCCCCGTTTCTCCGCCGCTATTTTGCTTGCTTTTTTGATGCTGACACTGCCCGCTTGCGCGGCACCGGCCAAAACCAGCAAGGATCCCGGCGATGCGCCGGCCAAAGAATCGGGCGATGTCAAGGCGCCGGAAGCGGCTGACAGCGAGACCTTCAAGCAATTGAGCCTGTTCGCCGACGTGCTGGAGCGGGTGCGGGCCGATTATGTCGAGGAAGTGAGTGACGAAAAACTCATTGAATCGTCGATCAATGGCATGTTGACCTCGCTCGATCCCCATTCCGCTTATTTGAACAACAAGAGCTATGCGGAGTTGCGTACCGGCACGAAGGGCGAATTCGGCGGACTGGGGCTCGAAGTGACGATGGAAAACAGCCTCGTCAAGGTGGTTTCCCCGATTGACGGCACGCCCGCCGCGAATGCGGGGCTGCAATCCGGCGATTTCATCACGCATATCGACAGCAAGCTCGTCGCCGAGATGACACTGCAGGAAGCGGTCGAGACAATGCGCGGCACGCCGGGCAGCAAGGTGACGATTACGGTGCGGCGCGGCGGCATTACCGGTCAGCCGTTCGACGTGACGCTGACGCGCGCGGTTATCCGCGTGCAGTCCGTGCGCTATCGGCCGGAAGGCGAAGACGTCGCTTATATCCGGATCACGACCTTCAACGAGCAGACCCAGACGGGGCTCAACAAGGCGCTCGAAGATATGCAGAAGAAGCTTGGCGACAAGCTCGTCGGCTATGTCATCGATCTGCGCAACAATCCGGGCGGACTGCTCGAACAAGCTGTTTCTGTCGCCGGTACGTTCCTGCCGAATGCGTCGGAAGTGGTTTCGACCCGTGGCCGCCATAGCGAAGATAACCAGAGCTATAAGAGCAAGGGCGGCGACAAGACGGGCGGCAAGCCGATCGTCGTGTTGATCAACACCGGTTCGGCTTCGGCTTCGGAGATTGTAGCGGGCGCCTTGCAGGATTATCACCGCGCCATCCTCGTCGGCACCAAGAGTTACGGCAAGGGGTCCGTGCAGACGGTCATTCCGATTGCCGGAGCGGGCGCGATGAAGCTGACGACCGCGCTTTACTATACGCCGAAAGGCCGTTCGATCCAGAAGCTGGGCATCGATCCTGATATCACCGTCAATGCCGCCAAGCTTGAGGAAATCGCGCCGCTCAAGGGGATGTCGGAAGCCGATATGAAGGGCGCACTCGCGAACCCAACGCTCAAGAAGGACAAAGGTGCGAACGACAAGCCGGCCGTAGCGCCGGAAGAAGAAGGCAACGAACAACCCGTCAAGGCCCCCGATGACAAGGGCGCCAAGACCGACGACAAGAAGGACGTTGCTGCCAAGGACGGGGAGAAAAAAGAACCGTATGATAACCAGCTTGTCCATGCGGTCGACATGCTGCGGAGCATCGCCCTTTATGACCGCAAGGATCGGCAGCAATGACGATGCTGGCGGGTGTCATAAGATCCCGCCTGCCGACTTTGGCCGTCATGATCATGACGGCGCTGTTCTTCGCTTTAGCGACACTCGTCGCGTTGCCGCGTCCCGAGCTGGCCACCGACCGCTATAGCGTACGGGCGCGGCACGATGCCGAAGCGGCGTTGCGCGAAGCGAATGAGTCCGTCAAAGCGGCGGCAGGCATGCCGACACCGGACCAAGTAGCGGCACAGCAAACACCTGTGGTGCCGGGAACGGATGTAACACCCGTGGCGCAAGCGGCGTTGAATCAGACCCCGCTTACGCAAGCTGAACAGCAGCATGAGGATAATATCCGGCTTATCGCCGCGCCCGATATGGCCGTGGCTGAACGCGTATCCGATGGTATTTTACCGGCGATTGCCGACGACGGTCGCCGGGCCTGGCAGGTTTATGCGCGGCCTTTCGCCGACCAGTCACGGCCGCATGTCGTGGTGGTCGTGGCCGGATTGGGTGCTGATGGCACGATCGCCAACGCTGCAATCGAGCGTTTGCCCGGCACCGTGACGCTGGCTTTCGATGCACAGTGGGCGAACCGCGACGACATGTTATCGCGCGCGCGCAAAGCTGGACATGAGACATTGCTCGCCATACCTGCTGAGCCGTTTGATTATCCCAACAGCGACCCCGGGCCGGATACGTTGCTGACCAATCTGCAGCCCAAGGAGAATATTCGCCGGCTGCAAAGTTTTCTTAAGCAAGGCACGGGCTATGTCGGGGTGATGACCCTGACGGGAACGCGATTTGTCAGCGTGCCGAAAGCGGCACAAGTTTTACTCGATGAGGTTGAAGCGCGCGGACTTGCATTGATGGATGGGCGGATCGCCGAACGGGCCAGTTTGGCCGAGCAGGCGGCGCGTTTGCGACTTCCGGTTGCAGCTGCGGACTTCCGGATCAACAGCGACATGGCTCTAACCGCCATCGACCAGGTTTTTGCTCAGGCCGCTTTTACCGCCAAAAAGACCGGGCAGGCGATTTGCCTGGTCATTGCCACCCCTTTGGCGATTGATCGGTTAAACCACTGGTTGCTTGAATTACCCAATTCTGGTATAGTGGTAGCGCCGTTTTCTGCAGCGTTGCGTTAAGGTGGCGAAGTTGGAGAAGGTCCAAACCGCAGTTTTTGATCCCGAGGATGGCAAGCCGCCCTATCGGCGTGGCGTTTTGCTGGTTCTCGTCAACAGCTATGGCGAGGTTTTTGCCGGGCAGCGGACTGATATGCCGACAGACGGCAAGCCGTGGCAATTGCCGCAGGGCGGTATCAAAGCATTTCATATGGGGCCGGTTTTGCGCCGTGAAGAGACGGTGGAAGAAGCCGCATTACGCGAACTGCGCGAAGAGGTTGGCAAGCGCGTGCGCGCCGCGGTCATCGCCGTCGGAACCAGGCCGATCGCGTTCGAATTTGACCGTGATGGCAATGACAAATATCGCGGTCAAATGCTGACACCGGTGCTGCTGCGCTATCAAGGCGGCAGGATTGACATTTCTCAAATCGAAGAGGGCGATAGCAAGCCCGCTTTCTCAAAATATGGCTGGTTCACACCAGAGGAAATTCGTGCCAATGCCACGAAGGTCAAGCTGCCGGTTTATGATCAAGCGTTGACGATATTCCGTACGGCTATGGCGGCGGCCGGTCCGCATGTGCCCGATCAGCGCCCAACAGGAACGCACGGTCTGGGTAACAATCCGCAATAAGGAAAGGCTGGCAAATGGTTTTTGGCTTCGCGCAACGCAAAAATAAAAACGAAGAAGGCGCCAAGCCGGTTTTCGGAGCTTTGCCTTACCGCATGAATGTCGGTTTTGTGCTCGTCAATGACGCGGGAAAAATTTTCGTGGGCAAGCGGGCCGATAAGTCCGGCCCCGACGATGGTTGGCAACTGCCGCAGGGCGGCATCGATGCCGGCGAGAGCCCGACCGATGCGCTGTGGCGCGAGCTCAGAGAAGAAGTGGGTACCAGCAAGGCCGAACTTGTCGCGAACTATCCACGGCCTATGAGCTATGATTTTCCCGATACGGTGCGCGAGAAAGTCTATGGCGGTCGTTATCGCGGGCAGACGCAATATTGGTATCTGCTCAAATTCCTGGGGGACGACAGCGATATCAATATCCATCGCTCGATCGGCGGGCATGAACCGGAATTTTCTGATTATGCCTGGTGCACGCCGCAGATGGTGGTCAGCCGCGTAGTCGGGTTCAAGCAGCCGATCTATGAAAACGTGCTGTATTACTTTGACGAATATATCGCCTACCGCTAACGCTGTTACCGCCTGTTCGCGCGCGCCGGTTATTCGGCGACGATCTGGCCTTTCGCCGTTTCTTCGTGATATTCGCCGACGAATTTATAGATGCCTTTTTCCAGCGGCTGCAGCGTGATGGTGATTTCCTTGCCTGCCGCAATCACCTTTTCACGATGCAGGTCATGGCTTTCAAACTCTTCCGCCGTGGCATCGAGATTCTTGACCGTCAACTTGATTTTCTCGCCCGCCTTGACTTTGAGTTCAGCCGGTTCAAAGCGGTGATCCTTGATGGTCAGCGTGTAAGCAGCGGGGCCATCGGCGGCAGAGACGGGCAGGGCGACGGTCAGCAATGCGAAGGCCAGGAGGGCGCGCTTGAGCATGATATTCTCCGGTGATTGAGCTTATTGCATCAATACTGCGTATCATTCTCAATAGCAAATTTTATTTCAATGCATTTGCGGCGCCCGGGCAGCGTTTCAGGACTGCGCGAAACCGGCAAAAGCCGTAGCGACAGTCTGCAGGGCCTGCGCGGTGCGGCTATCGGCGAGACCGGAGAGGTGGTGCGGCAGCCAGTGCCGCTGGAAGGCGAGCAGCACGCGGCGCAACGGCAGATCATATTCGCCGTCCGCCGCGCAATCATAGCCGATCTGGCGTAACAAGCGGCGCGCGGTGCTATAATCCATAACAGGCACTTCGGCGGACGGTCGGTCAGGCCAGAAGCCGATGCCATCGCGCGCCAGCTGTTCCCACGGAAAGAATTCGCCTGGATCTTCCTTGCGTTGTGGCGCGCTGTCGCTATGGCCGATGACGTTGTGGCCGCGAATGCTCCGTCGCTTCATGATGTCCAGCACCAGCGCGCGGCAAGCGGCGATTTGTGCGGCTGGGAACGGCTGATAGCCCCACTGATGGCCGCGATTGACGAGCTCGATACCAATACTGGCACTATTCATATCGGCTTCGCCCTGCCAGCAGCCTTTGCCCGCATGCCAGGCGCGATCATTTTCGGCGACAAGCTGCCAGGTCTTGCCGTCGCGCTCGATCAGATAATGGGCGCTGACTTCGGCGGCCGGGTCGCAGAGGCGCGCGCGCGCACTGTCCGGCTCCGGCATGCCGGTGTAATGCAGCATGATGTAGCGCGGACTTACTCCACCAACACGGTCATTGAAATTCGGGGAAGGCGATTGCAGTAATGTCAGGCTCATTTGATGTCTTTGAGCTTGCAGACCGTTTCATAGGCGGCATTGATGCGCTTGATCTTCTCCGTGGCGACGGCGATGAATTCCGGCGCCATGCCCGCCGCGACGAGCTTGTCCGGGTGATGCTCGACCATCAGTTTGCGATAGGCCTTTTTGATATCTTCCGGCTTGGTGTCCTTCGTAACGCCAAGAATGGCAAAGGGATCGTCTTCCGTTGGCGCCGCGCGCGGGCGCTTGCCTTGCTGCTGCCCCTGGTTCTGGCCTTGCCATTGGCTCTGTTGCGTTTTTTCCTCGCGGGCTTTGGCATAGGCACCACTACGGGCGGCGATGAGCTTGAATTCGTAGGGACCGAAGCCGAAGATGCGGGCGACATCGCGCAGGAAATAATCTTCGGCTTCACCGATGCCTTCGCCATCAGCGGCGGCGATGAGCATGAGGCCGGTCAGTAACTCCTCGAGCACGGCGGGACGGTTGCGGAAGACCCGGCTCAGCTGGGACGCGACGCTTTCATAACCCGCGACATCCTGTTTGGCTTGATCGAACAGACGCGCCAGCTGTGCTTCCTGTTGCGCCGGAATATTAAAGACGCGTTTGAATGTGTCGATTTCGCTGCGGCTCACATGGCCGTCGACCTTCGCCATCTTGGCGCCGAGAATGACAACGCCGACGGTGAAAGCTACTTGATCGAGATTGCCGCCGATATTGACGCCGGCCTGGGCGGCCTGTTGGATAAAATCCTGTTTTTCATGACGTTGAATATCATAGACATGGCCGGCGACGACCCCCATGAGCAGGCCCGGGAAGCCGAACATCATACCGAGGCCCCCGCCAATCAATTTGCCGATCATAGTGAGAGGTTAACCTTATCAGAGGCTTGCGGCAGCAAGCGAACAGGCGTAATTTAGCTGCTTGGGCATGACTCGGCAAGAGCGTGCCGTTTTTTGCTGACCGGGCTATGGAACAGGTTCACCATAAACCAACCGATTTGACCGCGCTGCTGCGCGCGGCGGGGGTGCGTCCAACCCGGCCGCGATTGCTGCTGGCCGAATTGCTGTTCGACGGTATGGACAAGCATGTGACGGCCGAACAGCTTCATGCCGCTGTGGTGCGCAACGGGGCCGCCATCGCACTCGCCACTGTTTACAACAATCTGCATCAATTCACTGCGGCGGGTCTGCTGCGCGAAGTGGTGGTGGACGCGACCAGCGTTTATTTCGATACCAATATCGGAGCGCATCATCATTTCTTCGATACGCGCGACGGCAAACTCACCGATGTGCCGCATCAGGCCGGGCTGTTGCAGCATCTGCCGCCGGTACCCGAGGGCCGCACCATCGATCAGGTGGATGTCATCATTCGCTTGCGTTAAAACCGGCCCTGTGTCACTCCGGTTCAGCAGACCGTTCGCGGTTCCCCTATTTTTGCTCGGTACATGACGCTGCTCAAATATCTCTGGGTGCTTGCCTTGCTGGCGCTTGCCGTCATGACGGCGCTCTGGCCGCATTTCGACCTGCAGGTGACGCGGCATTTTTATGTTCCGGGCAAAAATTTTCCCTGGCGCTATGCGGCGAGCAGCAACTTCATTCATGAAATCGCCTCCGGCGCATTTCCGAAGATTCTGGCGCTCATGCTTGCCGGGGGGGCGGCCATTGCCCTTTTGATGAAACGCAGCCCGAAGCCCTGGTTCTATCTGCTGCTCGTCCTGGTGTTAGGCCCGGGCTTGCTCGCCAATACGCTGCTCAAGGATCAATGGGGCCGGGCACGGCCACTCCAGGTCGAGCAATTTGGCGGTAAGGCGCATTTCTCGGCCTATTGGCAGCCGACGCATGCCTGTTTCGCCAATTGCTCTTTCATCAACGGCGACGGTGCTTTCGGTTTCGCGCTCGCGGCCCCGGCGCTGGTCATGCAACGGCGGCGTCGCTTGTGGTTCTGGGCCGGAACGATGGCGGGCATAGTCTTTGGCGGCGTGCGCATTGCGATGGGCGCACATTTTCTTTCCGACACCGTCTTTTCAGCGCTGCTGATGTTGCTCACGATATTTTTCGTTTATGCCATCTGCTATGGTCGCCGCGCAGCAGCACAGGCGTGGCAGACGCTTTAGCTCAAACTCGTGTAGAGCATTTTGAGCGCCAAAAGGACAACCAGCACCGCGAAGCCACGGCGTAATTTCGCTACAGGCAGACTATGCGTCAGGCGCGCACCCAGCGGTGCGCCCAGCACGGCCCCTGGAATCAGCAATGCCAGCGCGAGCGGATGAATAAGCCCCCAGCTGCCGCCGAGCGGGACATCAGGCGGCGTGGCGGCGAGCAGATAGTTGAATACGCCGGGAATAGCGACCATCAGACCGAAGGTCGAGGCGGTGCCGATGGCACGCTTCAAAGGCAGGCCAACATAACACAGGGCGGGCACGCCCAGCACGCCGCCGCCGACACCGAGCATGGCCGAGCTGCAGCCGATGGTGAAGGCAAAGGTGCTTTGCAGCACTTTGCCGACTTTGCGCTGCACTTGCTCGGCTTCCGCCGCTTGCGGCTTGAGGAAGCGTATGGCCATAAATGCCAGCAGCAAACCAAACAACAGGCTCAGGGCCTTACCGCTAATATAGCGCGTGAGATAACTGCCGATAAATGCGCCGACGATGATGATGGGCAGCCACAGCTTGAGCAATGGCCAGTCGATGCCCTGACGTTTGTGGTGCGCGCGCAGTGATGCAATCGAGGTTGGGATGATGGTGGCCAGCGAGGTCGCGACGGCGAGACGCATGGCATGGTCGGCGCTCGCGCCCATGTGTTGAAAGATCGTGCTCATGGCGGGCACCATGATGATGCCGCCGCCGATGCCGAACAAACCTGCGAGAACACCGGCGATGCCGCCGCTCAAAACGAATACCAGCGCCAGGCCAAGGAACAAGAGTGGGCTGGCGGAAAACGCTGCGATCATCACGAAAGGCCTTGTTATCGGTCGCGCTGCATTACGCTGTCTTGACTGTCGGTTCAACCGGCAAGTTGAGTTTGCCGCCGAGTTCTTCGGCGAGAATCTTGGCCGTGGCGAAGGGACCGTTGAAGAAGGTGACATCCGGTGTGCCGGTCTTGCCGACTAATATCAGGCGGGCCAGATTGTCACCGCGCGGCTGAAGCTTGATGCTGGCGAACTGGCTTAAGCCATAGCTGCCGTCCGGCGCGCCGGAACGCATCCCAAGAATATTATCTGCTTTGACGACGACATTATGGGCGTCGATACGACCCGTCGCGCCGCCAAGTTTTTTAAAGAGGATGAAGGCGGCGACGACATCGCCGAGCGCGACGAGCAATAGCGGGCCGATGACGAAGGGAATTCCGTTAAAGCCGCTCATGCCATATGCAACTGCCGTCAGACACGGAATGATGAAAATGCCGCTCACCGCAAGCGCGACGCAGATGATGCGGCCGCTTTGCGTGGTGTTGAATTGGTATGGCAGCTGCGTTGTCATGCAATGATTCCTCATAAGATGAGAAAACGTAATCGGTGGTTATCATGATAAGATATTGAAGCGGAAGCATATATTACGCAATTTTCTTAACATTGCCCAGGGGCTGGGTTTATGATAGGTTAACTTCGTTAGTTTTGTTGTGCGTACGCTGCTAAGCGTGGAATAAAATTCTCCAATGCGGTTCAACTTTAGGGCAGGGAGTAAAAAATGGCAGACGATTTGGCGGGTATGGCAGCACAATTCGCGGGTACTGATGTTCGTCCGCGTGATGCGGGTTCTGGTGTCGGCAATATGCTGACAAATTCCTTTTTTCCTGGAGCCACTCCTGGAGAAGGGTCTGGTGCAACCAGCGCCATGACTTTTGGCGGGGCCTCGGGCGAAGGCGCGGGGGCAAGTTATCTTGCTGCCAGCCAGAAACTGGCGCAGGCTGCGATGGCAACGGCGATGGCCGATATGATTTTCGAGAAGGGGCTCCTTGCCAATCGCATTAATTCAGGCGAGGGTGGCTCTGCCGCCACGGCCGGGAATTATGCGCGTCTGGCCGTCATTAATCAGGCGCTGGGCGTTGCTGCGGACGATCTATACGGCAACGGCAAGAAGTAAGCTGTTTCAGCGGCTCGCTGCGGCATCATCGATATACCAGCCTTGGAACAGACTCGCGCCGATTTCGCGGCCGAGCTTGAGTGCTTGCTCGTCATCGCAGCGATAAAAGATGATCTTGTCGCGTGGGAGAATTCGCAAGGCCTGCGTGATCTCCGGTTGCCGCGCGATTTCAAGCATGTCCTTGCCGAAGCGAATCTTGAGAAAATCGACATCGAAGGCCGCGCAATTGATGTAATGCAGCATGGAAGGATGCAGCGCATCGAGCGCGATCTTGAAGCCTTCTTTGCGCAAGAGTTCAAAGGCCGACAGCGTCGCCTCAAAATTCAGCAACATATCGCCGCGGTTAATCTCGAACGTCATTTGCTTGCGTTGTTCCGGCGGCAGCGTATGAACGAATTTTGCGAACGAGCTGCCGAGAATGCTTTCAACCGCGACATTGAGGTTGATGGGACCACTGGCCAGACTGTTCGGTTGTTCGGCGAAAGCATTGAGCAGGCGATGGTCCAGCTCGCTGCATAGTTCCATGAACAGGCGTTCCGGTGTGCGGATATCGAGGCGCGGGAAGCGTTCGCGCCGCAGCTCTTCGACACTGACGAAATATTCTGCGCCGACTTCTTCCCAGCCCGATGCCGTCGCGCGGAAGATGCTCTGACTGCGGACGTAACGGCGGATATCGATGGTCGCGAATAGTTTGACGATCTGGTCGAGCGCCCAGGGCGTCAGCGCGCCGCGCACCTGCTCGCCTTGCAGCGCGACTTCCGGTGACGGATTGGCCGCCCCGATCTGGGCGCTGGCGCGTGCGGCCTCGACATAATGATTAGTACGTTCGCGGATCGCCGCATAATCCTGCGGCATCGGGTAGACCTGCTGCAGTTTCAGAATATCCGCATCGCGCAAACCATGCAGCGCGCAAACTTTGGCGATCGCGGTCAGAATGGCGGTGCGGCCCGCCTGTTGATCCGGCGCGATGATGAAGGCGTCGCCCTGTGACATGATATGCAGCTGGCCTTTCTGGGCGGCAACGAGCGGGCCCAGCTCGCGCAACATGACCTCGCGCTTTTCCGTATCGGCCTGCAAGGCGGGCAGGGCGCCAAAGGATAGGTTGACGATGGTGCTGGGGGTGCCCTGACGCTGCAGATGACGCAGGCGCATGATGAAATCCTGCTCGCGCACGATATCGCCGGGCAGAGCCTTCAGATCATCAACTTCCCATACGCGCATATTGGTTTCACC
The DNA here is from genome assembly GCA_039808825.1 of Bdellovibrionales bacterium. GTDB lineage: Bacteria > Pseudomonadota > Alphaproteobacteria > UBA9219 > RFNS01 > JAGOHT01. The sequence goes on from JBDHTV010000005.1 coordinate 23,163, forward strand.
GGTGGCTGGACGTCCGGTAAAATAGCATTGTTATTCCTAACTGATTGTTAAGGATAGCTTTCCTGCCTATAAGCTTGGAATCACGCCCTTATCGTTGCGCGCGATATTCGCTCAATTGCGGCTGGCTCGCGGCGGTCGGACGCTGTGGCTGGGCGATGGGTTTGTCCTTACCGGCAAGCGCTTGGTTGATCGTTGCGCCATGCTGCCGGTCAAAATTGACCAATTTGGTGACAGCGGGGCTCAACAAGGCCGGGACGCCAAGCAGGCTGATCGCTGCGATGGGCCAGATGATACGGGCGTTCATAATGTCATTCCTCCCGGACTGCCGACGGCAGCTGCGACCGGTTCGGCTTTAAGTTGTGTGCGCTCGGGCTGCATTGCCGCCGCGCGTTGCTGCAATTGGTAGTCGGTGATCAGGCCGTGGGCAAAAGGCACGGCCACCTGAATGGCGCAGGCGGCAAATGCTCCGGCGCAAAAACGAATGCGTTCAAATGTCGTCGACATAAAAGGCTCCTTTTGAGATGGCGGTTACCTATCAAAAGTCGAGCCGGAAATCCAGTTACGATTTATTTGCGCGTTTTGACGGTACTGCGACGCAATTTATGAAGCGCGGCTTTAACCTGTTTTTTTGCCGTGCCACCCGGCTGGCTGCGCCGCTCGACCGCCGTGACGACATCGAAGCTAAAATCATTGCGGCTTGGTAAATTTTGCTCGCGCAGGGCTTTGTTGACTTCGGCGAGCGGCAACTCATGAACCTGCAGATTGCGCGCTTCCGCTTCCTGCACCAGCGCGGCAACGGCCTTGTAGGCATCGCGGAACGCCGCGCCATGTTCGACCAGCGCGTCGGCAATTTCGGTTGCCAGTATATGGCCCTGCTGGCAGAGGCTTCGGGCGCGAGTGGCGTCGAAGTCCAGCGCAGCGATGAAATGCGGCCAGATGGCGAGACAGGCTTCGGCCTCGTCGAGGCTATACATCAGCACCTTTTTCATTTCATGCAAGTCGCTGCCATAGCTGGTTGGCACCGTGCGGACGAGTGCGAGACCGTCGGTCAGCGCGCCGATCAAATGCGCGCCACGGCCGCGCGTCAGTTCCGCGACATCGGGATTGCGCTTGTTCGGCATGATCGAGCTGCCGGTTGACCAGGCTTTCGGCAGTTTGAGCAGCGCCACTGGCGTGGATGACCAATAGATGCAATCTTCCGACAAGCGGCTTAGATGCGTGCCGAGCAAGGCGAGCGCGCTCATCGCTTCGATCATGAAATCGCGGTCGCCGACGGCGTCATAGGAATTGCGCGGGACATCAGCAAAGCCCAGCTCTTTGGCGATTGTGGTCAGATCGATAGCGAGCGGCGTGCCCGCCAGCGCGGCGGCGCCGAGCGGCATGACGGCGACCGCGGCGGCGGATGCTGCATCGAGCCGCGCCTGATCGCGGCGGAAAGCTTCGGCGTGACCGAGCAGCACATGCCCGAGACGCACAGGCTGGCCATGCTGAAGATGCGTCGCACCAGGAATAATGACCTCCAGCTGACGTTCGGCTTGATCGGCGAG